>CALDEW010000546.1 GCA_937942355.1 uncultured Pirellulaceae bacterium
GAACTTCAGCCCATCGAACGCACCGAAGCGCGTTTCAAGACGCTGGTGAAACTGCTGAAGAAAAAAGATGTTACCTCCGTCGTTAATGCATGCGATGCCGGCCGCGAGGGCGAATTGATCTTCTATTACTTAATCAAGCACGCGAATGTAAAAAAAGACGTCGAAATCAAACGCATGTGGATGCAGTCCATGACCGATGGGGCCATCATCGAAGCCTGGAACACAATGCGGACCAACGATGAGATGCGAAATCTTGCCGATGCGGCCGTTTGCCGATCGGAATCGGATTGGCTGATTGGGCTCAACGGCACTCGCGCGTTAACGGCATTCAACTCGCGCCACGGCGGATTCAATGTCACGACCGCCGGTCGCGTTCAGACGCCAACGTTGATGATCATGGCCGAACGCGAACGTGAAATCCGCGCCTTCGTTGCCAAACCGTACTTTGAAGTCCACGGTAATTTCAAAATTGAAAAAGGCGAATATGCCGGTCGCTGGTTTGATGAGAGCTTCAAAAAGGAAGACGAAGAGCAGGTAGACGCCAATGGTGTCAGGCAATACGACCACCGACGAGCCGAACGTTTATGGAGCGCTGAAGAGGCCGAAGCCATCAAAGCGCGGTGCGAAGGCAAAACGGGCGTCGTCGAAGAAACAAAACGTCCGTCGAAGTCCGCTCCTCCTTTGTTGTTCGATTTGACTTCGTTGCAGCGAGAGGCCAACAGCAAACATGGATTCCCTGCCGGTCGGACGTTGCAATTGGCTCAAGCGTGCTACGATCGCCACAAGATTCTGACTTATCCGCGTACCGATTCTAAATGCCTGCCCGAAGACTACGTCAACACCGTGAAAGAAACGGTTGCCAATCTCGCGGCCGGGAAAGCAAATTCGGCGTTGGGCGAAGATCTGAAGGCGTGTGCCAAATGGCTGATTAAGAACGACCGAATCACGCCTATCAAACGCGTCTTCAACACGAAGAAGGTTAGCGATCACTTCGCGATTGTTCCCACGGGTAAACTTCCACCTGCGAAACTGGACGACGGTGCCTCAAAGATCTATCAACTGGTACTAAAACGGTTCCTCGCGATCTTTTACCCCAGCGCGGAATACGAAATCACCAAACGCATCACCCGCATCGGCGACGACGCATTTAAAACCGACGGTAAGGTTTTGATCGTGCCGGGCTACCTCGAGGTGTACGGCCGCAAACCGGGCGTGGCAGCAGAGAAAGATGAATTGGTCCAAGCCATGGACGGGGAAAAAGCCGAAACGGTTTCGATCGAAGCACTTGAAAAAGAAACGCGTCCCCCTGCCCGTTTCACCGATTCGACCTTGCTTTCTGCAATGGAAACCGCGGGCAAACGTGTCGATGATGACGAACTACGGGAGGCGATGAGCGAACGTGGATTGGGTACGCCGGCGACTCGCGCAGCCACCATCGAAGGGCTGATTCGACAGAAATACGTTTTTCGCAACGAGATCCGCAAAAGCGAACTGGTCGTTTCTAACAAAGGATTGGCGTTAAGCGATCTACTGGACACGATCGGAATTGAAGAGCTTGGTTCTCCCGAGATGACCGGCGAGTGGGAATACAAACTTAAGGCGATGGAAGCCGGTGACCTTGATCGCACCACGTTCATGAACGAGATTAAGGACGTCACCAACAGCATTGTCCAGCAGACCAAGGACTACACTCAAACTCTGGTCGATCGTGTCTTCCCTGACCTGCACGCCAAATGCCCGGAATGCGGCAAGATGGAACACAAGCAAACTGATGGTTTGTTCCAGTGCAAGGATCCCGAGTGCATCTTTAAAGTGAAGAAGCACATCGCCAGTCACGAACTGACCGAGGCCCAGGCGAAAGAGTTGATGGAGAAGGGCAAGGTAGGGCCGATCGACACCTTTAAGAACCGCTTTGGCCAGCCGTTCACCGCCGAATTAACGATCGACAAACCCAAGAAGGTTTACAAGGTCAGTTTCATTTTCGAGGGCGACGAGGAACGGGAGAAGGAAGTCGAAAACCTGAAACCCGAACAGATCATCTGCCAGTGCAAGCTGACCGATGACTCCGACGAATTGACGGCCGTTTATGAAAATGAGAAAGCGTTTCTTGCCCCCGACATGGCGAAGAAAAAACAGGAACGCGGTGTTCGCATTTCAAAAACCATTCTGCAAAAAGAGATTCCTACCGACCAAGGCATTAAGCTTTTCGTCGAAGGTAAGACAGATCTGATGCCGGGTTTTCTTTCCAAGAAAGGTCGCAAGTTCGCGGCTCATTTGACGCTGGACCGAATCTCGGGCAAGCTTGGATTTGAGTTCGCGCCTCGGAAGGCCAAAAAGAAGAAAGGCGCCGACGGTGATGATGGAGACGTCAAAGACGCAGGTGATGGCGCGAAAGTCCGAGTAAAGAAGGCGTCCACGAAAAAGAAGACGACGACTAAAAAGGCCAAGAAGAAAACCAAAAAGAAGGCCGCCAAAAAGAAAACGACGAAGAAGGCCAAAAAGAAGGCTGCTGATGAGTAGGTGCTTACGATCGGCGTTGCTCAGCCTGCTGGTGAATTTTAACCACGGAGTTCACGGAGCGCGTAGGGCCGGTTCCTACCGGCCTCAATGGGTACAGGTGGGTAGCGGCCGGTAGGAAC
>CALDEW010000547.1 GCA_937942355.1 uncultured Pirellulaceae bacterium
GATAGTTCACGACGGTGTACGCAATTCGTGATCCGTCTGGCGAAACTGCGACATCACCCAGGCGACCGAGCTGCCAAAGTAATTCCGGTGTCATGCGTTTCTTCATTTTCGTCTGCTGATTCTCTTGAGGGGTTGGAGGCAGCGTTTTCTGTGCGATGACGCAGCGATTAAATATAAGAACGACAATCGTTAAGAAAATCGTTCGTGCGATTGAAGTAAAATTCGTCGTCATTTTTGTATACGCTATCGTTTATCGGGAGCGATCTGAGATCTGTCGTGGTTTGTTCGATATTATGCCCGAATTTGCTCGCCGACGGACACGTGCGAAGCTGTTTAATCAACGTTTTCTCACAAAAGTGCGACGCGGTAAATTCGTGTCAACCGCATTCTGGGTTGTTCGTTTTTTAGCATTCTGATACCACAATAGCTGATCCACACTTTGAATTGTGCACTGTCGACGTTCCGTTTGAGTCGTCGGCGCTGCCCTACCTCGTCACTCAACAATTGGCAGGCAGCAGACCTGCGGGAATCTTTAGTCCCATGATGCAAACTTTTTTCCCCGGCGATCCTGTTATTGGACGCATTCGACCTCTGATTTGTCTTCTGATCGGTGTTGCGCTGGCAAACACAGGGCAAGCTCAAACCTTTGAGATTGACAATGACCATACGTCGTTAGTGTTTGCGGTAAGCCACTCAGGATTGAGCTATACCTATGGGCGGTTTAACAAGTGCTCCGGGCAGATCACGATGAGTGAAACGGAGCAGGACCAGTCTTTCAACTTTACGGTCGACGCTGAAAGTATCGACACGAATAACCAGTTGCGTGATGATCATCTTAAGGGACCAGAGTTCTTCGACGTTCGCGCGTTTCCAAAAATTGAATTCCGTTCGGTAAAACTATCCAACAATGAAGATGACTTCACGGCCGAAGGTACGCTTGAGATGCATGGTGTTAAGAAAGATATCACCATCAAACTGACAAAAATTGGCATTGGTAAAGGCCCGCGTGGAAAGACGCGTGCCGGGTTCTTTTCAAAATTCAGCGTTAAACGTAGCGATTTTGGTATCAAGTCATTGCCAACGATTATTGGAAACGAAATCGCCATCACGCTCAGCTTCGAAGGCATTCTCAAACCTCAAGCGGCAAAACAATCGGAGTTGCAGATCGAAGGTAGTTTTCAGCGCACTGCCGAGCTACAGGAAGAATTTGGGATTCTGGAACCGTAACTAATGGAAAGAACCCAAACCCCTCTCAGCTCATGGATGCACGGCTTGCTGAGATTCGCTGGCGTTTACAACATCGTTGCCGGCTTAAGCATGGTGATTCTCTACCACGAGGGCTTCAAGGCCTTGGGGGTGCCGAAGCCAGAATTTAACATGCCGATCCAATTGGTCGGCGTCTTGGTGGCAGTCTTTGGAATCGGTTATTTGATGGTCGATCGAAATCCGGTCGGAAACCGCAACGTGCTGTTGTTGGGATTGCTCAGCAAATTTCTCGGTCCAATGTTGGCGTTTTATTATGTGGCCAATGGCGAACTGCCGTTGGTGATGTTGGTCGTGCTGTTCTTTGCGGACATCATCTATTGGATTCCGTTTTGGTTGATCTATCGCCGCATCGGCAACCCGTAGCCACGTAGGGCCGGTTCCCACCGGCCAAGCCCTCGTTATCGCGTCGCCTAAATTCCCCGCGCGGCCGGTAGGAACCGGCCCTACAGAATGCGGCAAGTGGGGCGAACCCCAACAGGCAACGTTATTCGGCGTCTACAACGTCCGGCAAACCGCTCACGACCGCCGCATCCACAGAGGACTTGGTCGGCGTCAGTCGATAGACTTTATCGGCATAGCGATCAAACAATCCGACGTCGTGATGAGAAATCATGAGGACTTGGAATTCAAGTTCCTTGGCAGCGCGGTGGACAATGTTGACCAAGGAAGGCACGAGCTCCGGCCTGAGCCAACAGTCTTGCTCGTCCAGCACCAGAAAACGGCGATGAAGATCTTCATCCAGCGTCGCCAGCGCGAACATTCTCAATCCGACGCTCAGCACGTTCTGCACTGAACCGCCCTGCCCTCTGAGCACGTCTTCTTCGTTGCCTTCGCGATCAATCGAAAAACTGACTGCTGCGGCGCCGCGTTTAAAATCGGGTTTGGATTTGAATTTGATTGGCTGGCCCAACACTTCTTGAATCGCGATGGTCAACTTACTTTCCAAGACACCCAGCACCTCCTCAAACAACGATTGGCTGAGAATCTCCAAGGCGGCGGTCGTCCGATCCGCGACCGATAAGAACGACTGAATGTCCAGAATTTCATTTTCCAGCGTCGCAATCGTTTTTTGATTGGACTCGAATTGCCACTTCAGTTTTTCAAGTTGTGAAAGTACGGTCGTCATGGGGCCGGCTCTTAATGCGTCGTAACTGGATCTGTTAGCGGCAGGGCGCTAGCCGCTGGTTCGTTGAGCAACGTTTTCAAGTTGTTTCTGGCAAAGGTTCCGCAACTCGCGGCTAGCGCCCAGCGGCTAAGGTTTGCAAAAACGTGACTTAATGTTCAGTCGTTCATTCTTCCACTTCAAACTTCTCAGTCACCGCGTCCAACTTCTTCTGAATCGCATTGAGCTGTTTGTCATAATCGGCGACCTTCTTTTCATTATCGGTCGTCATTTTGGCCAGCTTCTTTTTCAACACTTCGATGTCGCTGGAACCAAATTCTTTTTCTGCCTGCTTCCGCAGTTTTGCCAACGTCTTGTTGGTTTCATCGCGCTGAGTTTGGATTTGGATTTTGCGGTTGTTGAACTCTTGATGACGGCTTTGTAGGTCTTTAAGTTCTTCGTTGGGGTCGACTGTTTTAGGCATAGCTGTTCACATCCTCTTGGGTAATTTCTTTTGCCAGCGTCAAAATTTGATCAGCAACATCTGGCTCAAATTGTTCAATGTTCTCTTTTAAAAACTCGTGCAAACCGGCACCCGAATCCGTTCGTCGATTTGTGAGCTCCTTCAAGCCTGAGATGAATGCGGATTCACCCTGCGTTTGTTCGGTCGGCACCATCGCTTCGTGAAAAATTTCATCAAACGGCTTGTGCGGCACGACGACGTCTTCAAACTTCAATCCAACGTCAGAAACTTTCACGTGTAGGGCTTTGGGAATGTGGGCTTGATTGGACTCACTGCGCGAGCGGCGCGTGATGTTTCCCGGGTTGATCCAAGTAGTCTTCCCGGCCACGATCGGATCGAGCCGGCGGTGAATGTGGCCGTTGATCAAAACGTCAACGTTCTCGATTTCGTGGACCGCATTGCGTCCGTTTTCATATTCTTTGAAACTGATGTCGTGATGGGTCAGCCAGATTACTAAGGGAGGCTGACTATCTTTGATGCCGCCTTCGTCAGAAACCAGCGGAACCAAACGGCTATCAAAGGACTTGGGGATAGGATGCCGATACGACGATCCGGCCACAACCAAACGGCGTCCGTTGATGGAACCCGTCCAAAAATCGGCAGCGCTAACCAGCTTGTACCCACCGGCTTTTACCAGCACCGACAACGAATCGTCATCGTTGAGTTCCGGTTGAGCGCAGTCGTGATTGCCAAAGATTCCAATGATGGGCGTTTGCTGAGTCATCTCGATCAGGTTGCCCATCATCCAATTCGAGTTGTCGCGCGGTTTGTCAAACAGGTCGCCCAGACAAACGGGCTGGAGTTTGTGTTGGCGGCAGTACTCCAAACAGAATTCGATCTTCTTAAGAATCACGTTGGGGTAGTCGTCTTTGCGAAAGTTCGGTTGGCGACCTTCCAGATGAGGGTCTCCGAAAATCAACAGGCCTTCGAACTGTTGGTGGACTTCATCAAGCATGAACGTGCCCTCCCGATCCTTCGAGAATTTGGTCTTTCGAGATTTCACCGCCGCAGGTTGGGCATTGTGGATTCTCGTTCAACCAATCCTCCATTTCGATCTCAATTTCTTTGAGACTGGCGTCGACTAAGTCTGTCAGTTTCGTTTGCTGCTCTTGATTGGAAAGAATTTCCTGGTATTGGCTGATCAATTCGGTCAATGGTTTTACAGATTCAAGTTCAGGGACTTCTGGCAAATCCGCGAACGCCTGAAGACGCTGTTTCAAAGATTGCTCGGTGAGCTCATGCGTTTGAAGAGCATCAATTGTTTTGCCCAGTTCTCCAGTTGGAATGATCTCTGGAGGGTCTTGCAACTTTGAAAGCGCTTTTAAGCCGGCGTCACTGATCTCGATCGTTTGCTCAGCCTGCTGCCATGTTTCCATCCATTGGATCAATGCATCGGTGGCCTCGAGTTGCGGCGGTGGTTGCAATTTTGAAAGCTCTTTCAATTCAGCATCAGCCATTGTCACCTGCCGTTGGGCTTCTCGGATTGCTTCGATAGCGTCGTGAAGCTGACCAGTGGGCTGCATTGTGGGAAGTTCGGGTATGACGTCCAACACGTCACCCTGTTGGCTCAACAGATCGCCGCGCAGCTTCAACGCCGATATTTCGGCTATGAATTCCTCCAACTTCGAAATCTGTTTTTGTTCATCTGCGATCTCGGTGCCCGTCTTTTCGCATTTGACGGCTTGTTTATGCAGCGCCTGAACGGGTAGCAAAATTTCATTGCTTGCGATTAGTTCGTCGCGTCGCTTAGTAACGCGTTTCAAATCAGCCTTCTTGATCTTGATGTTCGATTTATGTCGGTCTTGCATTTCGACCAATCGAATCGCATCTGAAGAAGAAGCAAAAAACTGAGCCGCTGCTTTTTCTTTGTCACCTAACAGGAACAACGGAGATGTCTGTTCCCCAAAATGAACGTCAAAGGATTCTTTGTCGACTTGTACCTGAGGCATCCGCAGAATCGCATGCAGTGAATCGGGCACTTTGCCATTGAGCCGGTCGAAGAGTTCACCATTGATGACGTACTTCGGGGATCCGCTTTTCTTGCGGCTCCACTGGATCACATCGCCGGAGTCCGTTTCGAGGATGATCTTGCATTCTTTCGCGCCGTGTCGCAGAACGTAGGTTGATTTGGGATTGTTGCACAGAATTTGCAACGCCGTCACGATGGCGCTCTTGCCGCAGTTATTGGGACCGATCAACACCGTCAGCCCCGACGACGGTTCGATGACCGTGTGCTCGTGCGACATGAAGTTGATTAATTCAATCCGTTTGATCATTTGTTTTTGGTGCCGATATGTGTGTTTTGAGCAACTCGAACCGTAAGGCGTCAGCGTTAGGATATCGTCTAACGACGAGCCGGCAGGCGACTGTGCTCGACGAGGCAAAACACCGTCGCCTTCCGGCTTGCCGTTAAACGCGATAAGAATATCGCCGTTGAGCGTGACACCTTTGGTCACGACTCGGGCTTTTTCTTGAGATTGCCATTATTGCGTTTGCTTAGGCGCTTGAACAGCGCTATCGGCCTCTGTTTGCCAATCAAAGCACGTTATCATAGAGGCCATGCAATCTAAACTAAGGATCAGTCAACCCAACTCTCCCCCGCCTGCCGAGACGACCCGACAGGCGGTCGATCTGTTTCAGACGCATGGGGCTTTGTGGTTGGAGAATGTGTTTGCCAAATCTACGATTCAAAAACTATTGTCGGTTTATCAAAAGAAGTACCTCAGCCTCAGCAAGAAAGAGCTCAGGCAACGCGACGCGGCGGTGGGGGACCAACGGTTTATGATTACCGTTGACGTCAAAGGAGCTTTCAATCGCCCCGAGGTCTACGCCAATGAGGCTCTGATGCCGATCTTGGAAAACCTGTTGTCAGACGCGCTGCGGGTTGCGAGCTTTGGCTCCGTCGTTGCTCTGCCCGATGCGGATGAGCAAGCCATTCATCTGGACCATCCGCCGCTGTTTGGAGTCGCTGATGATGGGATGCCGGTTTACGCGCTGACGATGGTGATTCCGCTGGTTGACCTTTCGCCAGACAGAGGCACCACGGCGATCTGGGAGGGGACGCATCGCGGCGAGCAGCGGTTTGATTTGTTGCGACGATTGATGGACAGCCCTGATTATTCAGACGCGTCTCTTCCGATGGCGAAACAAGGGGATGCTTATTTAATGGACTATCGCGTAATCCACGGCGGGATGGCAAATCGCAGTGACGAGGCGAGACCCATTTTGTACATCGTTTACAGCCGGCCATGGTTCCGAGACGGATTCAATTTCAAATCTCAGAACGCGGTCTCCATTTCCAAAAAGCAGTTGAAGAAAGTTCCTCAACGACACCGGTCGCTGTTCGAATAAACTTGCATTGTGATACGGAAAAGCATAATAGGCTCTCAACGCTACTCTCTCATCACTTAATGCGAGCCGATCCTATGAGCAGACTCAATCGCCGACGTTTTTTATCGAACTCCGCTTCGGGATTAGCCGCAGGTGCCGCAGTCGCGGTGAGTGGTTCTGGCTTTGTGTTTGGCCAATCGCCGGCCATTCACACCACCTCGAAAACCGGCAACGACAAGTTGATCGGTGAAGGCGACTATCAGTACCAGATTTCTCACGACTACTTCAAACTCCCCAACGATTTCAAGTGGCAGACGACGCATGACGCGTGTTTCGATAAAGAATGAAACATCATTGTTGCCGAATGGGTTTGGACCGGTCGCATTACGAAACTGACGCGCGTACTTTAATGGTTTAAACAACCACAGTTGTCTTTCGGTCTCCGAAAGAACACTCAAGCGCTGTTGCGCACAATAGCGCGTGAGGTGCACTTTCGGAGACCGAAAGGCTACATTGCGGAGATCAACCTTTGACGGCGTCGCCCAAAATTTCGCGTGCTTTGGCGGCATCGCGTTTTGGGACGACAATTTTTACGTCAGCCGCGATTTCGACTTGGAAACCCGAGGTGTGGGAACCGGTGGCGACGGCGGTGATGCCGTTCTCCTGTAACTTGCTGATCAGTGCACCCGCTTGTAATGCATCCGGGCGTGTTGCAACAATCGTGGGACTGGTGGGATCGCCATCCGCGGCGGCCGTGACCCAGGCAAAACCGAATTTCATACCCAACGCCAAAACCGCGACAACCAACGCGACATTGATGGCTTTGGAAATTTCCGGCGAACCTGACATCGCGCCAATCAAAAAGAGAACGACCATGGCTCCAATCATCAGCAAGTAGAACCTGAAGTCGATCGAGCTTGATGATGTTGAGGAATTCGACGAATCGAGTTGAGTGTTTTGATTAGCCATAGCGTTTTAATTATAGGCGCGTACAACTTTTAACGCATCTGTTTTTCCTTACAATACTATGGAAATCCCCTGCAAAATTAATAGGTAACCGAAGGACAGCTATGTCGATAATCGTTGATGCACATCACCATTTCTGGGACCGCCAAATGGATCATTTCGATCACGCTTGGCAGGAGGACGACGGGCATGAGAAGATTTGTAAGAACTTTCTGCCCGCGGATTTGCAGCCGCTGATCCAATCGGCCGGAGTCGACAAAACGGTTTTCGTGCAGACTCAGCACGACACGCGCGAAAACGATTGGGTGCTGGAGTTAGCCAATCAATACGACTGGCTGGCCGGAGTCGTTGGGTGGGTAGATTTGGCCGGTGATCAATGCGAATCACAGATCGAAAAATACAAATCGCAACCAAAATTTGTCGGCGTGCGGCATCTGACCCAAGGCGAAGCGGACGATGATTTTATCGTGCGGGATGATGTCTCTCGAGGGCTGGCGTTGCTGGAGAAGCATGACGTGGCGTTTGACCTTTTGTTTTTCGTCAAACATCTTAAACATGCGCAGGCCGTGGGGAAACGTTTCCCCAATTTACGTTTGGTGATTGATCACTTGGCCAAGCCGCATATCAAGTTGGGCGCGACCGATGGGTGGCAAGAGGATTTTGAGGCTGCGGCAAAGTGCGATAACATCCACTGCAAGCTCTCCGGGATGGTTACCGAAGCGGACTGGGAGAACTGGAAACCTACAGATTTAAAGCCGTATGTCGAAACCGCATTGGAAGCGTTTGGCCCCGATCGCTGCATGTTTGGCAGCGACTGGCCGGTCTGCGAATTGGCGGCCAGTTACACCGAAGTGTTCGACGCACTAATGGAGTGTATTGGTGGCGTCTCTGAATCGGAACGCGCGAAGATTCTGGGCGAAAACGCGATGAATTTTTATCAGCTGGATTAAGCTCCGCGTGTTGGGACCCGCCCTTTCCGCATTTGCTTTACAGCCGTGCTGAAAGCACGAAATGAAGTAGCCATGGACGCAAGTCCATGGATTGGGATTGGACAGTCACCGGTAAGTGCTGAAAGCACGGCGTGTGTTGGTGCCTTGAGTTAATGCCGTCTTTTCAGGACTATAACAAACGAACGGGCAATTCTTCCCTCGTAATTGCGTCCGAGGCTATTGCATACCATCACTTCGTGATTGATAAATCGACTCCGCGGTTAGATCAACCCTTCAATCAACTTCCCGCTGTTGGCGATCTTCATTGGGCGTCCGCTGGTGCTGGTGAAGGTTGTCTCCAGATCGATATCCAACGATTTACAAACCGTGGCCATGAGATCTTCGGAGGAATAGCTTTGCCCTTCGACCTTGGTGCCGTTTTCGTTGGTTTGGCCGATCGCAACGCCAGGCTTCATCCCTGCACCGCCAGCCAAAACTGACCAACTACGGGCCCAATGGTCGCGCCCGGTGTTGCCATTGATGTTCGGCGTGCGGCCAAATTCGCCCATCCACACGACGGCCGTTGTATCCAGCATGCCGCGTTGTGCCAAGTCTTCCAGTAACGCACTCATGCCGCGATCGAGTTCGGGCAGCTTATTATTTTCGAGCGTTTGGAAAATGTTTGCGTGGTTATCCCAGCCGCCAAGGTTGACTTCAACAAATGGCACGCCAGCTTCGACCAAGCGTCGGGCCATCAGGCAACCGCGTCCAAAGCCAGTGTTACCATAGCGCTCTTTTACATTCGTCGGTTCTTTCTCTACACGAAAAGCTTCCATCTGGCTGCTGGTCATCAGCGACAATGTTTTGCCCAGCACCTTCGCATGTTCGTTGGCGGCGATGCCACGTCTTTGATCGATGAAGTCGTTTTCCATCAGCTTCAGCGCTTGCATGCGACTGGCTATACGATCGGGGGTGATGCCGAGGTTGAGATTTCTGACGCGCCCACTTGAGTTAACCGAAAAAGGTGAATAAGCCATTCCCAAGAAACCTGGGCCTTCGCTTCCGCCGCCAACGGAAATGAAGGCGGGAAGCTCTAGGTCTGGCCGTCGCGTACCCAGCTGATGGGCGACAACCGCGCCGTAACTGGGATGTTTGACGTTGGGATTGGGAACGTAGCCGGTGTGCATATAGTAACGCCCGCGTGTGTGGTCCGCCTCGCGAGTGCTCATGGAACGAACGATCGACATCTTATCCATGTTCTTTGCCATCATGGGCAAATGCTCACAGATCTGAACATCACCGTTGGTGGAAATCGGGCGGAACGGGCCGCCGGTGTTGGCACCCGGTTTCAAATCCCAAAGATCAATCGACGAAGGACCTCCACCCATCCACAACAGAATTGCAGCTTTCTGGTTCTTCTTCATCTCCGTCGCGTTAGCGCGGAGTGTTTCGCCAAGTGCCAGCGCCGTTCCGGTCAGCGCTGACGCACCGGCCAAGTGGCTCATAAAGTGACGTCGGTTCATGCCGCGTGGTGTTTTGTGATTCATAGTTTCGTTTTCTGCTGAAGAAAAATGTTAGTTTCGGCCGCTGACAACGGCGTTCTGCATTATCGTTGAAGGATATTCAAATTGGCTGTTTTAATGGATGAAAATAAATTCGTTGGTATTCAATATTACCCACCACATATCACGAAGTCCTTCGGCAAAGTTACCGCCGTTGGAATTTACTAAAGTTTTAGCAAGGCTAAGTTCAGCGCTTTTGGGCTTACGTCCCAGACCTTTCCAAAATAGAGTCTCGACTTTTTGACTGTCGGACATCGGTGATCGGACGATGGTGTCAATCAAACCACCCTCGGCGGTCGATGTCGCCGATTTGACCATGTCACCATTGAACATCATCAAAACCTGAGGAATCGTACCGTTGAAACTGGTCGCTTCTCCACCTTCGTCCGTGCCGAAGGCGCGGTTGAACTGTTGCAGCCAACCGTTTTTGATGCGTTCCTGTTGTTCATAAGATCCGGTGCGTTGAACTCCCTCGGTGGTGGCCAACAATGATTCGTAAAGTTGTTCGGCCTGCATTTGGCGAAGATAAAAGTGAGAAAACTTTGGTGGTTCGCCCAGCAAAGGATCGTCAGCGCTGTTGGATTTGTTTTGACGGCTTGAAAGCCCATACGGTTTGGAGAGCACGATCCATGAAATCAATTGACGCAAATTATGTTCATTGCTTTGAAACTCTTGCCCCAAATAATCCAGCAGCGCCGGATGGGTTGGGACGTTGTGAGGCCCAAGGTCATCGGCTGGGCTGGTGAAACCGTAGCCCAAAAAATGAGCCCACATGCGATTCACAATCGACTTGGAGAAGTAAGGCGACTTCACAACAAGGTCAGCCAGTTCCTTGCGCCGATTGGTTTCCTTCACGTATCCGCTTCTACTGATTTCAGTGCCGTCAACGAAGACCGGATAGGCGACCGCGACCAAACCATTTCGCAGTTCGTAATAGACCTCGGCTTCGTCGAAGCTATTTCCGTTTTCACCGGCGAAATCTCTGTCGGTTAGCGTCGCAACGTTTCCCATGCCCGACTGCATGCCTTGGCCGACCGCGCGAACCTGTCGAAAAAAGGCATTCATCTCCCAATATTTTTGCTGCTTCCAGTCATTGAAGGGATGGTTATGGCACTGGGTACATTGGACTTGCAATCCAAGAAATATTTTCGTCGTCTCCGAGGTCGCCAGAGAAGCCTCTTCTCGGTTGACCTTGTCGATCAAAAAGTTAGTCGCGCCGTTGAAGTCCTTGTCGCCGGGGGCGGTGGTGCCTGTGGCACTGATCAGTTGGTGAGCGAATTGATCGTAGGGTTTGTTTCTGGCAAAGGAGTCCCGAAGGAACTTTTGCATGCCTTCCCGATTGATCATGGAGCGATTGTCATTTCCGCCGGTGCGACCAATCAGTAAGTTCGTCCAAACCGTTGTCCAATTGCGAGCGAATTCTTCGGTGTAGTCGTCGTCATAGAGCAACGTTTCGATCAGCTTTTGCTTTTTCGTGTTGCTGGTGTCTGCGGCGAACTCCCGCGCTTCATCAGCCGTTGGAATGCGTCCGAGCACGTCTAGGTAGACGCGCCTGCACCACTCAGAATCGGTGGCGGGTTTGGCTGGAGAGAGTTGATAAGCGTCCCAAACCTCAGCGATCATCTTGTTGATCTGAGTTACCTGCTGGGAACTGGTGCTGTCGGCATCCACTTTCTTATCAGGGGCAGGCTCCACCGCAGCCACAGAACATGACGCCAAAACTCCGAAGGTCAGAACAACCATTGGAATGAGATTCTTTACGGTCGCCGATGGAAACATTCGAAACGCACCTATTATTTGAGAGTTAAATATCTGGAAATTATAGCTCATTGAGGCAATGTACTTCGCCATCGAGCAATAATTTAGCCAAGACAACTTGTGCCTTTGGGAAGGAAGAAGCCGGATCCTTGGCATCGCTGGCCAAAATAAATTTTTTAAATGGGCCTTGGACGCCAAAATTGTGCCAAAAACAGCTATCAAAACATGTATTAAAATTGAACATGTGTAGTGTTTTGATACGCATCAAAATGATGCAGGTTGAGCAGCTGAATTCTTATGATCGGCCATTTCGTTACCAAAAAGCCAAAAAAAGACCTTGGTTGCCGGTAAAACCGACAACCAAGGCACTGCCTCGTCTCTATTTCACTTGACGCCGCTTTCGCGACATCAGGTGAACCACTTCCGAAATAACTCTAATGCAGACAGCGTGCCAATCAGATCTATTGATTACTTTTTTGGGGGGGATATCCAGCATTGCAGCCGGGCGACCAATTACCCGGTCAGGCCAATTTGTCTGAAACACCCAGACGTGCCGCTTGAGTACGTTTGGTTTGACTAACTGCCAAATTTTGCAACGCCAGCTCAGGGCAGTTAGACTCAGTCCTTAACATTGAACTTTGGATGAGAAGAAACGCCCATGTCGACTGCGCCAATTACCAACGAAGCAACTCAACGAGCTGTAGCTTTTATTTCTCGAATTCGAGAACGGATCGCGACCGTTGTGGTCGGCCAAGATGTTGTAGTGGAACGTGCCTTAATTTCGCTGTTCACTGGCGGGCATCTTTTGCTGCAAGGCGTCCCAGGCTTAGCCAAGACATTATTGGTGTCGGTGTTATCGAAAACGGTTGATTTGGATTTTGCGCGTATTCAATTCACCATTGATTTGCTTCCCTCGGACATTCTCGGTTCTGAGATTCTCGATCCGCGGACCAACGAATTCAAAATCTTAAAAGGGCCCGTGTTCACCAATTTATTGTTGGCTGACGAAATCAATCGAGCGGCCCCCAAAGTTCAAGGTGCTTTGCTCGAAGCGATGCAAGAACGTAAGGTGACCATCGGTAACGAAACGTTTCTTTTGCCGGCGCCTTTTCTGGTGATCGCCACACAGAACCCGATCGAACAAAGCGGTACGTTCGAGCTGCCGGAGGCGCAGTTGGATCGCTTCATGTTGTGCCACCGTTTGGACTATCCTACTCCGGAGCAAGAGAAAGAAGTGCTTCGCCGCAATTCTTCCTTGGGCATCCGCGAATCGGATCGAGGCGCCGTCGCGCGGACGGAGTTTGATATCCTCGACGATGAACCTGTTGGCTCGAGCGCCGATTTGATCGCCGCGATGCAAGCTGTTCAAGAAGTCCACATCAGCGACGTATTCATTGATCACGTCGTTGAATTAGTCAATCGCACTCGGACGCATTCGGCGCTGGAAGTCGGGTGTTCGCCACGGGCGGGAATCGCTCTGCTGAAAGCGTCGCGAGCCCGGGCTTTAATTAACGAAAGGGATTACGTGATTCCAGAAGACATGTACGCATTGGCCGAGGACGTTATCCTTCATCGCATTCGTTTGAACTACGAGGCGCTTGCCGATGGTTTGACCGGTCCTGACGTATTGCGAAATATCATGGTCGACATGGGGCTTACGCCTGCCACTGTTTGAAGTTATTCCGCTCAAACAAAGTGCCTACTTTTCTTAACGAGTCTTCATGCCTGTAATTCAATCCATCGAAACGCTGAGTTCCCGTCAGTTTGTGATGGCGGTCAAACGTTTGGCCGACAGCCTCAGCTACGGCACGGACGCGTCGCCGTTTTTGGGCAGCGGAACCGATTATGTTCAGTCTCGTCTGTACCAGCCCGGAGACCCGGTTCGGTCGATTGATTGGAGAATCACGGCTCGAACCAAGAAGGTTCACGTCAAAGAGTTTGAAACGCCCAAGCGATTGCCGTGTTATCTACTGGTTGATTCTTCGGCATCAATGACCGTTAGTTCGCACCATCGCAGTAAATACGAAACGGCTGTCTTTGTCGCCGGCGGGCTGGCGTTTGCTTGCCTCGATCGTATCAGCCCCGTTGCCGTGATCGGAGTTGGCGAAACGGACTTGCGATACCAGCCAAGTCTCTCGCGCGACAAGATCATGCAGTGGCTTCACCGTTTGCGGACCTACAACTTCAATGAACAAACGATGCTCAATGAACGGCTAAAGGAGCTCGGCCCGATGCTAACGACGCGCTCGTTGATCATTGTGTTATCGGATCTTCATCAACCCTCCGCGATCACTCCGCTGAAGACGCTCGGCCAGCAACACGACGTCGTGGCGTTGCAGTTGGTCGACCCTGCGGAAGAAGAATTAAGAAACGTTGGGTTCTTGCGTGCCCGAGAATCGGAGACCGGTCGAACGATCACGACGCGCGGCCGTAATTTGGGAATCGATCAAGAACAGCTGAAGCAGGAACTCAATCGGGCTCAGGTGGATCATCTGTTGATTCCGACCGACCAAAGTATTGAGTATCGTTTGCGTCACTTTTTTAAGTCGCGCGGGCTGTTGGGGAGGTCGGTGCGATGAGCGTGTTTACCATTTTTGCGTTAGGACGCAAGCCAAACGGCATTTGCTATACAAACGTTAGCCGCAGGGCGCTAGCCGCGGGTTG
>CALDEW010000548.1 GCA_937942355.1 uncultured Pirellulaceae bacterium
ATGCAAGGCGCTTTGGCTTGAGCCTGTTGGAACATGTCGCGCACACGTGCTGCTCCAACGCCAACGAACATTTCGACGAAGTCACTGCCGGAAAGGCTGAAGAAGGGCACGCCGGCTTCTCCCGCGACTGCTTTGGCCAACAGTGTCTTCCCGGTTCCCGGAGGACCAACCAGCAACACGCCGCAGGGAATCTTTCCGCCCAGTTTCTGATACTTTTCTGCGTTCTGTAAAAAGTCGACGACTTCTTTGACCTCTTCGACGGCTTCATCGATGCCGGCGACGTCGTTGAAGCTGACGCCAAGTTCTTCATCGGCGTAAAGTTTGGCGCGGCTGCGTCCGAACTGCATCGGCCCGCCGGCGCCGCCAAGCCGTTTCATCATGTAGTAAAAGAATGCGAAGGTCGCCAACAACAAAAAGACCAGAAAACCGTAGCGGTCCCAAAATCCGGGGCCTCGGGAATTCTCCCAATAAATGTTCGACGTGGTCAGTTTTTCGCGCAGCAGTTCGTTGGTTCTTTCGGAGTCGTCTTTGTAAACGGTGAACGACTTGGGGGTTTTCGCATTGGTCGTGTCGGCTTTACCTTCTTCGAAGACCAAGCACTTGCCCATAATTTTGGTGGGGCTGATTTGGATTTCGTTCGGTTTTGCGAAAACCATCTTGCGCCGTTTGCCGGATCGCTCGGTGAACGAAACTTCGCCGCTGAATCCGTCAACCAGTTGATCGGTGCCCTGTTCGTATTTTGTGTTGGCAATCAGTTGTTCGAATTCGCTGTAGCTGATTTGCTGGTTGGCTTGGGAGAGTACCAAGAACAAGCACACCGCCAGCGAAGCGACCACCAATAAGGCAAACCACATCGTGGTTGAGTTTTTGGAGTCGGGAGCTCGTTTTTGATCGTTGTCCATCAAATAGCCTTCTTCGTATCGTCGAGTGGAATTTGCAGATTCGTGGGAGTGTTTTGGGCGTTGCGGCAGATTATCTGATTTTAGTTACCGCTCCGTGGCAGCCATCGCGGAAACCGAAACCATGGTGTTTGGGTGCCAGATGCATTTCAGGTTATGTGGATAATCCGCAAAATGTGAGGTTAACCAACTTAGCAGACGACTTCGATCACATTTTGACGCGGTGTGATCGACGTGTTTGCCTCCTAATTGGGTAATTGAGTGCAGGAGGGACATTTGGTGTTCGTCTTGTGGCTATTACCGACGGAATTTAGAATGCCGACGCGCTAAATACGCATTTAAGTATGCTTGGCACATCGAAATCCCGTCGAAATTGCCTTGAGCGTGATATTCTATTGCTTTCGGTGTGGCTGTCACCGGTAAATTTGCCCCATGCTGCCTGGCAGCATTTATTTTTTTGCACACTTTGTTGATTCTGTCAGTCCAGAATTCTGACATCCTCCAACAATTTTTGCATCCCTTATTCCATGACTCAACCGCAACGCATCGCAATCTTAGGAGCCACCGGCAGCGTCGGTCGCAGCGCTTTAGACGTCGTGCGCGCAATCGACGGTTTGGAAGTGTTTGCGATCAGCGGACGTTCGCAGTTGGATTTGCTGGTTCAACAGGCACAGGAGTTCAAACCCAACTACGTTGTTGCCGTTGACCCCTCCGCCGCTGCGAAGTTCGATTTTCAAACATCGGCAGAAGTATTGATCGGCGCGGAGCATTTGAAAACCATCGCCTGCCACGACGAAGTGGATACGGTGCTGGCCTCGATTGTAGGTTTCGCCGGTTTAGAGAGTGCTTTGGCGGCTGTTCAATGCGGGAAAAGGCTCGCGCTGGCGAACAAAGAAACTTTGGTCGTCGGCGGACACTTGATCACGGCCGCCGCAGCCGATAGTGGCTCGGAGATTCTGCCAGTGGACAGCGAACACTCGGCGATCTTCCAAGCCATCGAATCGGGAAAACGTTCTGAAGTCAAGAAAATCATCCTGACCGCGTCCGGGGGGCCGTTCCGCGAGTTCAGGGCCGATGAGATGCACGGCGTCACCGTCGAACAAGCGCTCAACCATCCGACTTGGGAGATGGGACGTAAGATCTCCGTCGATTCGGCGACCATGATGAATAAAGCGCTGGAGATCATCGAGGCGAAATGGCTGTTCGATATCTCGCCTGACCAGATCGAGGTCGTGATCCATCGGCAATCATTGATTCATTCGATGGTGACCTTTGCGGACAATTCAACGATGGCTCAAATGAGCCCACCAGATATGCGGCTGCCGATCCAATACGCCCTAACGTGGCCCGATCGCGTCGTGGGGCCAGCGGTCGATTTCGATTTTTCGGTGGCTCAACAATTTGATTTTCACCCGCCCGATTTCGATCGCTTTCCCGCGTTGGAATTGGGTTTCGAAGTCGCACGCGTCGGCGGGTCTTCGGGAGCGGTCGTCAACGCGGCCAATGAAGCGGCGGTCGAAGCGTTCCTGAACCGGAAGCTATCCTTCACCGACATCGTCAGCGCCTGCCGCGAAGTTTTAGAACAACATAATTTTGAATCTCATCCCACCTTCGAGCAGCTTGTGGCGGCTGACGGTTGGGCGAGACAGGAGATAACGAAGTGGATCACTGCGTGATATTAGCCGACAGTTTCTGGGCCAATCCATCATCGTACTGGGCGATTTTTCAGATGGTGATGGGCCTTGGTGCCGTCATTTTCGTTCACGAACTTGGGCACTTTCTAGTGGCCAAGATGTGCGGCGTGAAGTGCGATAAATTCTACGTCGGCTTCGATGCGTTTGACATCAAGATCGGTGACCGCGTCATCATTCCTAAATCGCTGGTGAAGTATCAGTGGGGCGAAACGGAATACGGGATCGGCATTATGCCCTTTGGTGGCTACGTGAAGATGCTGGGCCAAGACGACAATCCCGCCAACATGGAAGAGGAAATCAAACGATCGATGGCTGACGGAGAAGACGTCAGCGAAGCGATGTCCGCTGGATTGATCGACCGAGACAAAATGGATCCGCGCAGCTACCTGGCCAAATCCGTCATCCAACGCATGATGATTATCTCTGCGGGAGTGATCTTTAATTTAGCGTTCGCGATTCTGTTTGCGGCGTTGGCATTCAAAGCCGGCGTCAACTATCAGCCGCCGTCCATCGGGACCGTCATTGGTGGCGGACCGGCTTGGGAAAACAACTTGGTTGGTGCCGATATCAAACGCATTGGCGAACACGAAGTTGAAGGGAATTACTTCACCCAAAATGACATGTCCGAGAAGATCGTCTTCAATGGTGATGAGCAACCGGTTGAGTTTGAGGTTCAACGCGCAGGCCAATCTGGAACGTCGGTCATTCAAATCACGCCGCGCAAAGGCGTTGTCCGGCAAGCGCCCGATTTGGCGTTCATCGGTTCAGGTGCTCGGATGGAACCGATTATCGGAGAACCCGGTGCGATCGAAGGGAATACGGCCTTTGACGCGCGACCCGAATTTAAACCCAAGGATCGTGTCGTAGAAGTCAACGGAACGAAAATTGAAGACGATATCGACTTACGCAAGGCGCTGATGCAAAACGCGGATCAGGTCGCCACGTTTGTTCTGGAACGAGAAACCGAAGATGGGAAAACGGAAACGATATCAACGGACGTCCAACCCAATCCATTTCGTCGGTTTGGTTTCGGATTGACTTGGGGTGCAATCACGGCGATTCAGAAAGAGTCTCCGGCGGTGGAAGCGGGCCTTAAGGTCGGTGATGAAATCTTAAAGGTCGATGGGAAACCGCGCGGCGATCTCTTGGTATTCAATAATCAACTGATCAAGTCGGCTCGATCTGAGAAAACGGTTGAGTTGACCATCAAACGCGATGGACAAGAACAAACGATCAGCGTTAAGCCTGTCGTTCCAAACGTGATCTCTAGCGCCGCGCCGTTTCAGGTAGTCGCCACTGATGCGCTGGGAATCGCGATCGCTTATACCAACGTGATCGAAACGATCGAATCCGACACGCCAGCGGCGGAATCGGGTTTGCAGATCGGTGATGAAATCAGCAAATTCGAATTTTTGTTGACCGATGATCAGAAGAAAGATAGCCCCGGTTTAGACGGTGAAGTGATCGACGTTGTCGACGGAGACGCAAACGTGGCCGAACTGGTTGATCGTGCTCAGACATTTGCACCGGGAACAAAAGTGCGCTTGGTGGTTGTTCGGAAGATGGAGGAGAAGTCGATTGAATTGGCATCGTTCGCTTCGGAAGAATATTACTCTGAGAAACGCGGCATCGCGTTGACGTTCAAAGAAGATCACTACCAAGCCAAATCTTGGAGTGATGCTTTCGCCTTGGGGGCAACGCAAGTCAAAAACGACAGTCTGAAGGTGTTGACCTTCCTGAAAAAGTTGCTCACAGGCAAAGTGTCGGCTAAGAACCTTGGTGGCCCAGGAACCATTGCCGTGGTTGCGACTTCCGAAGCTTCGCAGGGGACTTCGCGCCTGCTGCTTTTCTTGACGTTGTTAAGTGCAAACCTCGCGGTGGTGAACTTCCTGCCGATTCCGGTTCTCGATGGCGGCCACATGATGTTTTTGGCCTATGAAGGGCTGTTTCGACGTCCCGTCACGCCCCAAGTGCAAAACATTTTGATGTTGGTTGGGTTTGTATTTATCCTTGGGCTGATGCTGTTTGTGGTGGCGATGGACATCGGGCGAATTAGTAAGATGTTTTAGCGTGTTGGTTACTTTTTTTAGAACGCAAAGACGCAAAGACGCAAAGACGCAAAGACGCAAAGACGCTAAGACTCTAAGACGCTAAGACGCTAAAGCGCAAGGGCGCAAAGCGTTTCTAGCGACTTCTTGGTTCGTTAGCGAAAATAGTGGGATCACCCAATTCATTCTGCCATTATGAGAGAGTAAAACAGAACGAGTGACGCTTTGCGTCGTTGCGCCTTGGCGTCCTTGCGTTAAAATTGGTGTGCTTCAAATTCATACTTAGTAGTTCGCAAAATTCAAATGACCAATTTCCGCACAACCAAATTTCTGCTATTCGTTTTTGCTGCCGTGTTGAATTTTGGTACTGCAAACGCGGCAGAAAAGAACATCGTGTTGTTTATCACCGATGACCAAAGCCCCACGCTGGGGTGCTACGGTGATTCGATTGCGATCAGCCCCAACGTCGACGCGCTGGCCAAGGACGGAACGATGTTCCGCAATGCTTTCGCGACCACGGCCAGTTGCAGCGCCAGTCGATCTGTGGTCCTTTCCGGATTGCACAACCACGCCAATGGTCAGTACGGGCACCAGCATCATTTCCATAAGTTTAATAGCTTCCCCAACGTGGTCGCGCTGTCGCTTCCGCGCGTGCTGGCGAACGCCGGATACCGAACCGGACGCGTTGGAAAGTACCACGTTGCACCTGAAGAGGTTTACTTTTTTGAGCAAACGATCAAATCGGACGCGCGTAAACCCGCGTTGATGGCCGAAGCGTGTGCTGAATTTATCGGAGAGAAAAGTGATAAGCCTTTCTTTTTATATTTCGCAACATCGGATCCCCATCGAAGCGGCGGCGTCGAAGAATCATCGACATTGGAATTGAAGCCGAATCTTTTCGGCAATCCGCCCAAGGATTCAACAGGCACCGATTCACAGGAGACCGTTTTTGATCCTCAGACGGTTCCTATTCCTGCCTTCCTCAGCGATACGCCCGAAACGCGCGAGGAACTGGCGATGTACTATCAATCCTGTGCGCGAGTCGATCGCGGGTTGGGGAGACTGGTCGAAATTCTCAAAGAAGCCGGTGTCTATGACAAAACATTGATCGTTGTGACTTCGGACCATGGGATGGCCTTTTCTGGCGGCAAGACGACCGTGTTTGAAGGCGGTTTGAAAGTTCCCTTTGTCGTTCGTAATCCGTATCAACAGAGTCGTGGCGTGGAAAGTTCGGCGTTAATCAGCCACGTTGATATTACGCCGTCATTGATTGATTTCGCGGGCCAACTGAATCCCGAAACCAACGGTCCCAAGAATTGGGTTGACCCGGATAAGTATTGGAAGAAGCAAGGGCGATACGTCAATGAAAATCGCGGCCCCGAGAAAGGGATGAGGTCGTGGCACGGGAAGTCGTGGCTGGAGATTTTGGGTGACAAGGATCCGCAGCATCAAGATTCGATCTTTGCATCGCACACATTCCACGAAATTCAAATGTACTATCCCATGCGCGTCTATCGAGACACGAAGTACAAATTGATTTGGAACATCGCGCACAAATTAGACTACCCCTTTGCATCGGATCTCTGGAAAGCTTCCAGCTGGCAAGCTCAATTTAAAAAGGGACTGGATGCGCCGTACGGGAACAAAACCGTAGGGCAATACATTCAACGTCCGAAATTTGAGCTTTACGATATTCAATCCGATCCCGACGAGGCTTATAATCTGGCTGAGAAGAAAGAGTTTGCCGAGATCTTAAAAGTCTATCAAGACAAACTTAAAGACCGTCAGAAAGATCTTGGTGATCCATGGGTCATGAAGTGGGAATACGAATAATCGTAAGGCGAAAACGCTGCTTAAACAGAACACTTCCTTGAAATTGAAAACCATCATGGCCAAGTCAAAGAAGAAGTCCAACAAAAAGAAGTCACCCTACGACACCGCTTTTTTTATTCGAATTGGAATCTTGAAGTCGAAGCCCGTCGTGACACCTGAGACCGAAGAATAATCTCAATTCGCGCGAGGTCGAACTACTCGACGTCCTCGTAGTCATCGGGATCGTAGTCCTCGTCTTCGTACTCCTCCTCGTCCTCTTCATACTCGACGTCCTCTTCTTCCTCGTCGGCGTCTTCGTAGTCGCCTTCGTCATATTCTTCGCCGTCTTCTTCCTCTTCGTACTCTTCATCTTCTTCACCGGACATCGAGATGATCATCTCATCTTCGGATTCGTCCTCTTCGACCCATTCTTCCTCTTCAATGTCGGCGTCGGCTTCGGGTTCGATGACGGCTCCGGTCTGGTTGGCAGATAAATTGATGACGCGGTTGGGGTCCGCCAAGTTCGTCAGAGGCTTGCGCGGTTCGGGTTTCTTTTTGGCTCGCATTTTTGGTTTGGGAACCGAAGATTCCGCCGGTTGAGGTGGTGGCGTTGTCGTTTTTGGAGCTTCGGCGGTTTCGGTTTCTTCGTCAGGCCAGTCCTCGTCGTTGACCGGATTGGGATCGCCATTCTTTATGTTCTCCCAAACGGCTTGGGTCAGCAGCACTTCGCGTGACTTCGAACCGTTGTAGGCTCCGACGTAACCATCTTCTTCCATGTAGTCAATCAACCGTGCTGCGCGGCCGTAGCCGATGCCGAGCGCCCGTTGCAGATAAGAGAGGCTACCGCGTTGCTCTCGTACCACGATTTCGATTGCTTCTTCGTACAGTTTGTCTTTCTTGCGTTCAGGAGAATTCCCTGCGTCGCCGCCGTCATCATCATCGTCTGC
>CALDEW010000549.1 GCA_937942355.1 uncultured Pirellulaceae bacterium
GCGTTGACCTATTGCCGCGCCGACGGCAGTAATGGAGCCGATTTGGAATTCCCGGCTAACCCCAACGGTTCCAAGGAGAACGTTGCGGGGGTTTGTGATGACACGGGCCGCATTTTTGGTCTGATGCCGCACCCCGAACGCTTCATCGACCCGACACACCATCCGCGCTGGACGCGCGAAGGGTTGAAGGATGAAGGCGAAGGGCTGGCGGTCTTTAAGAACGCTGTTGCTTATTTTGGATGAAGGCTATGATTTTTTGGAAAAGGTTGCGGAATTGACGTTTAATGGAGGGGCCGGACTCGTGGCCTCGTCCACTACGATCAATTATTCTTCCTCTTCGAATTCCAACGGTTGAGCGTCGGAGTAGAACTCGGGGATCACTTGGCTGATGGTGTCGACGGTGCTGATGCCGTCACAGAATCGACAGTCCATTTCGATGCCTAATTGATTGGCGACGCGGATACCGATGGTGCTGTCGATGACGCCCGGATCCGACCATTGGCCCAGTGGATCGAGTGTCATCGTTCCCATGTCGAAGTCCAAGCTCCGCCTGAGGACTTCGTATTGCACCCACGCTTGCACGTATTGGTTCTGCACATTGTTGAGCCCGGTGATGGCTTGAGACAGGTCGCGCGCCGTTGTGTCACTGAAGGACGACTGAGCACCCGGTCGCGGCGGTTGAACCAGCCTCGCGCGAGACAGTTCAACGGCGTCGATGTTGACTTGAATGCTCTGGCGGTTGAGTTCAAACAGCACTTTGTTGCGGTCGATGTTGCGGATGATTTGACGTAGGTTGCGGCTGACTTCGTCTTCGAATTGATAGAACTGGCGGCGCGACTGTTGATAGTTGATCAGTGCCTGACGATAGTTATTGCGTTCTGCAACGCGCACGATCGGGGCATCGAAACGAACGCCGGCGCGTAACTGGCCCGTTTCATACCGGAATCGGAAGGGATTATCGCCCGTGTTACCGATGTCGCCTTCAAAAACCAAATCCACTTGCGATTCCAATTGGTCGGCGACGAATTCGATGTTCCGCCAATCATCCACCAAGGAAGCGCGAGCGTTCATCCAGTCCCGCCGTAGGCACCGGGCGATCTCAAAGGCTTGTTCCGAACCGATGTTGACCTTTTGAATCTCGATCGAATTGGATCGCGCTTTGGCTTGAAGTAGCGACAGTTCAAGAATCAAACCGTCCAGCTCGGTCAGGATTCCAGGTGTTGCCGTTTGAAAGGTGTCGTGGATCAGTTCGACGATTTGCGAGTCCTTCATGTCTTCGGTTGCCGATGGAAGGTCCTTGATTTGGTCGGCGACCAATTGCAAGTCGGCTTCAATCTCATCAAGCAACTCTTTTTTGTCAAATAAGTCACGCTTAATGTCCGCGGCGATGGGAATCGATTCAGCCGCGAAAATCTGGGTTTCGACTTCGGAATCAACCTTCCCGCTGGCGATGTCTTGGCTCAACTGCCTCAAATAGGCAATCCGATCTTCACGCAGCGCCGAGAGCCGATCAATGTCATCTGAGACTTCGGTGAAGTCAGTGCTTCGGACCTCTTCTACCGTCATCAACGCCGCGTCGATGATTGGCTTGAGCAATTCAACACTAGTGATGATGCCTTTGATGTCGCTGGGAGTTTCGGTTTCAATCGCCTTTTTGAAGTCGTTAATCCGATCGACTTGGTCATTGATCACAGATCCGGCTCTCATCCTCAGTTGGCTAACGTCGGCAATGCGGTCGCTGATGTTGTCGCCGATGATTTTGAAGCGGTCTAGCATTGGGTCTGTGATCACGACGTCCAAGTAAGGTGGCAATCCGAGTGTTTGCTTGAATTGATCCAACGTATTGGCGTAAGCGACTTTTGTGTTGAGCAGGTTCTGTTGCTGTTGGAAGACGGTGGCTTCGAACTGGCGGATTTGCAGTTTATTGATGCGGTCTTCTTCGAAGAAAGTTCTGAACTGATCCAGCACCGCTTCGAGCAGGCGAAGATTGAACTCGAGGTTTCTGATCTGTTGTTGTTGCTGCAACAATCCGAGGTAGCCGCCGGCTTGCGTGGATGCTGCGGCGGGAAGATTGAGAAAGTTACCGGTTCGATTGGGACCGGCACCGGTGGCTCTTCCGGTGGCAACTTGCAGGTAGAACCCCCGTCGGAATCGCTCGTATTGTCTAACGTTGGCCAGTAACGTCCGTTCGGTCTGTGTAAGCGATTCCATGATTCGATCGCGACCGGCGCCTCGTAGCAGCGGTTGAATGATCGAGAAATCGAATAGAGAACTTGCAGACTGCGTGTTGTTGCCGGCAAGGTTAAAGACCAGCGAATTAGCCAGCCCGGCGGCAAAGGTGGCTCCGGTGATGCCCAAGCGGTTGAGATTAATACCGCCGCCGTTAACACCTAAAGAACTTGACAGCTGTGTGCGGGATCCAAGCAGTGGGTTACGCAAGCGGCCTTGGGTGGTAATGAAGCTGTTGTGTCCGGCGAACAGTTGCGTGTCGAAACCAAAACGCTGAAGGCTGACATCCAACGCCGAAAGGTAGAGGGTCTCGCGCTGCTGTTGCAGCACCGGCGCATGAATCGACGCCAACTGGAAGGCTCGGTCGAGCGTGAGGACGACTTGGCCGTTTTCGTTAACAGGTAGGTAGGACTTCCAGGTTGGGTTTTCGACGTGATCGGTATCACCGTTGGCATGCCAGTGCGGAAAACCTTCTCGACCATCGACGCAGTGCATCAGTTTATGTGATTCAGGATCATCCGGCGGCAGAGGTGCGTGATCGGAAGAAAAGGGATTGAACATCCGCGACTCGGGGACGATCTCCAGAGAACCGTCGGCACTACCCCAGCGCGGGTCGCACGTCTTTTCAGCGACCAACCGACGTGCTTCGGCATCGGCTTGGCGGCGGTAGTACCCGCGGTGGCATCCGATCGCAGTGCAAATCTGCAGAGCGAGGATTACCACCAGGCATTGCCTGAGCCGTGCCGGTTTCGAGGTCCCTTGGGTCACTGAAGCTCCTTTGCCTGTGACAACCAAGTGCCGCGGCATTGTTTCCGTCAAAACGGGAGCTATTGCGATGGTTCGAATGCGGGATTTCGAGACCGCGGGTCGCCGGGCGCTTGGGGTAGAAACGCGGCTTGTTGAAGTTTACGGGTTACTTCAATTTCTCCCATTAAAAGGGAAATCGGGTCCGTAGGGGTTATGACTTGAGGTTTTGTGGTTGCAGCGGACAAAGGGGAGGGGAAAAAATACAAATCAAAAGCTCAGACTCCCTTAACGCCGATAGCAACAAAGGGAGCCCAAGCCCTTATTGAGATGGGGCCTAAACACTGTGATATAGACCATTAAACTGCTCAAATTATTGTTAAAGTTGGCTTATTTCTGTCGGCGATCTGGTTCTCGAATGTATTATTAGATTGGCACGCTTTGGGCCGCAAAGTTCGCTCAGGTTGCCTATTGGCCCAACCGTCCAATCAGGCGACTAAGTCAGCTTCGATCGATGGCTTGGCTGCGACCTGAGAATCGTGGCTAAGTCCCTTCCGTTGGGAACGATCGAGCAACCATTTCACCAGCACCCACGATTGACCAAATCAACCCGACCGGAATCGGCACATGTTTTATCTTGTCTATGGAATTATCCTTGTTGTCCTGATCGCAGGTTGCGTGATGGCTGCCAAACATTGGCACTGGGTCAACACGGTGTTTTTGATTTTGACCTTCTTGGCCGGCGTCGCCGCGACCGCAGGAATGGCTCAGGTGTTCTACAAACGCAGCAAAGCCGTCAAAGCACTTAGCGACATCCAGAAGAAGCACGCGACGGCCAGCGCGCAACTCAATGAGGCGATCTACGGCAAGGCCAGCGATATTGGCTACGGAGAAAATTCGCTTCGTGGAGTGAGCAATAAACTGAATTTGGAATTGATGGGGCGTGGCCGTGTTTGGTCAGGCGGCAATGTTGCTGGTGCCGAAGAGGGGCTTTGGAACTTCAAATTTGGCAGCGCTGTTCCTGAAGGAGATGACAACCAGCTGGCGCTACTGAAGCAGATCGAAGTCCAGGTCTTTCGCGATCAAATCATCAATCAACGCGCCTATCCTGTCAGCTACATTGGCGAATTTCGCATTAACGAGGCGACGCGCGATGGCTTTGTGCTGGAGGGTTTGCAGGTGGTCGATCAAGCAGAAGCAGCCTCTCCAACGAGCACTTGGTCCATCTATGAGAAGATGCCTTTGGATCGCCGCGGCGCATTCAAAGATTCAATCGCGGCACTGGCAAAGGAGGGCATGGACGTCGACGAGATGTCGATTGATCAGTTTCGCCAGATCCTTCAAACCCAGTTCTTTCCCGCTGAGAAAGTTCCGTTTGATGTCGAAAGTGCCGAGTACGAGCGGCTGATTGATAGTTATGCGTTCGATGGTGTCTCGTTGGGGAAAATCCAGAACTGGATTGAGGCGAATCAGGGATCACGAAAAACGGGTGCTTTTCAGCCTCGTCCTGAAGAAGTACATGTTAGATATCGCTTCAATAAAGCGTCCAAAGAGTACACCGTTGACGCCGAGGGGAATCTAGAAACAGATGGGCCGTTTACGCCGCTGGGGCATGCCGTTTCACGAAACCTACACCTCGGAAAGAAAGTTACATTTGAAGAGGGTGATGAGGTCACGATTGATCAGTTATCGGCTGAGGGCTACCAACGTGACGGTGTGACAATCGCTCCGTTCCCGCAAACCGAAGACGTGACGGAGATCGACCGAGTTTACTTTCGAAAGTATCGCGACTATCCGTTCATGTTCAGTAGCCTTCAAAGCCAGGCCGTAAAACTGGTTGAAGCGTTGGAAGATCGGAAGAAGGACAATGCAACCCACGACAATACAATCGCCAAGAACTTGGAAGAGCAGATCCAAGAGAGAATTCGCATTCAGGCTGATTTGGAATCGGACAATCAGAACATGGAAAGAGATCGTGACTTGATTGTGGCCGCGGAGAGTAAGAAAAAGGCTGAGGTTGACGCCTTGCAGCAACAACTTAAACAGTTGCTGGATGTCAAAATTATGTTGCGGCGACAGGTTGGATCAGCAGCGGCCAGTATCGTTAACCGATCCCAGACAGAGGTGCCCGTTTCGACAGGCAGTGGATACGCGCAAGAGTATCCAGCGTTCGACGCAGCGACTTCAGGTCGCGAGGTTTACGGTTCGCCGATTTATAGCGAAGGCTCCAGTACGAGGCAGCCTATCTACGAACCCCCGGTTTACGAAACGCCCGTTTATGAACCACCTATTTACAGCACTCCCGTTGAGCAACTACCTGCAACGATTATCAGTCCACCGGAACCGATTTATTCTCAACCGCGCGAATTTAATTCTCAGCCGGTTCCGATCGAAATTCTTCCCTCAGGCACCTCTTCTGAGCCACAGACGTTGAACTTCACAGATCAGTCTCAGACTCGTACTTCGATCCAAACGGAGACGTTGCCGCCGACGACGCCAGCTGAGGAAGCGCCGAGTAAAGAATCTGTTTTTGAGTTCTTTGAAGACGGAAACTAGCTGGCTTTTGACGGCAAATAATTAGGGACGGATACAGATTCGACGGTAAAAGGATTGAAGGGTCGGCGCGAAATGGGTTTTGACGATCGGGAGTACAACCAATATCAACCGGCAGGTTCCGCTTGGTCGCGTTACTCTATGGTGACGATCCTGATTGCGATTAACGTGATCATTTTCTTTGCCGATGCCTTTACCCCAGACATTGGTGCAGCGGCCGGCGGTGAACCCGTTGGCGTTCATTGGCTGGGCGAATTTCTTTCGGCCAAAACTCAGCAGTGGTACTACGTTTGGACGTGGTTGACTCACGGTTTCGCCCACGCCGCGATCGACAGCAAAATGGGGTTGATGCATATCGGCGGCAACATGCTGACGCTGTACTTTTTGGGCCGGTCGGTTGAGTATCGTTTGGGACGCAATGAGTTTTTGAAATTCTATCTGATCGCAATTGTGATTGGGTTTCTAGGGTTCTTTGCGGTGAATCTCCTACAAGGCAATCCGCAAGCCTCGTTGGTAGGAGCATCAGGAGCGGTGTCGGCGGTTGTCGTGCTGTTCATTTTCTACTTCCCCAGGCAAAAGCTCTATCTTTGGGGAATCTTGGAGATGCCTGCGTGGGCGTTAGGCGTTCTGATGTTGGCGATCAATATTTATTACGCGTTAGCACCCGACAGCGGTGTCGCTTGGGAGGCACATGCTGCCGGGGCGCTGTTTGGGTATCTCTACTACAAACAGGGCTGGAATTTGAGTGGACTTAACGTGCCCGAATCAATTACCAGCCGAGTTCGTAACAGTGGCGGGCTGAAGATCCACGACCCTGACGCTGGAGGACCGAACGAGAAACTTAAGCAGAAAGCAGACGCGATTTTGGAGAAGATTAACCAGCAAGGTGAAGCAAGTCTCTCATCGCGCGAACGCAAAACATTGCAGCGATATAGCGAAGAAATAAGAAAACAACGAAAATAAACGAAGGGCGTTTAAGGTTTCGCAACGGTGTTGTTCTTTTCAATTCCGTGCTGTGGGTTTCCTAAGTCCTGCTGATCGCGGGGACTTTAGCCAGAATTCGCTTATCTCACCGGGGTGGAGAGCTGGCCCACAGCTGCTGTGACAAGGCATGCTCTCAGGCGGACGTTGCTCCAGATCGCACTTGGACATCTGGACACGATTGCAGTTCAAGACGGAGATCAAGGCAGCCATTGCTCGGAGTCGTTGCTCGGAATGCGGGGTAAAGACGATTGCGATTCCTTGGGCAATCAAGGAGAACTTTCGTTACTTCTGGTCCTGCGTTTACGCGGGTAATGCTGAGAAGTTTTTCAAGCGTTGGTACAGCTGGGCAATCCGCAGCCGATTAGCGCCCATCAAGAAAGTTGCCGTGATGCTGAAGAATCATTTGGGCGGACTGCTGAGCTATTTTCGCCACCGTGCAACTAATGCAACCGCAGAAAGATTCAACAACAGGATTCAACAACAGGATTCAGTCGATCAAGTCTGCCGCAAGAGGATTCAGATGCTTCAAAACTACAGGCTGAGAATTCTCTTCTACTGCGGCAAGCTCGAACTCCTGCCAAAACGTGCCACTAAATTCCCGGAAGAGCCCCGAAAAAGAGGTTTTGTAAGCCTGCAGTCTCAAAATTTATCCTTCTGCATGCAAGTCAGACGAGCGTCGTTAACGAAAAAAAGCAATAAAAACATCGGATTTTCCGAGAAAAAAGCTTGTCGCTGAATTCTTCAATTTTCTTTCTTTTTTTTGAGTGCAAGACAACGAATTACTTATTAAGTTAAGATTTCCAAAGTCACAATTTGTTAACAACTCTAAGAGGGGAAAACGCATGAAGAATTTTTTGTCGTGCTTAACAGCACTTAGCGTGGTGATTGCTTTTGCGACACCTTCAATCGGCCAGATCGTATTAGTCGATGAAGATTTCTCAACGGGGCCAGGTCTCGTTGTTGGCGGAAACTCGAGTGTCGACGGCGGATTTACGGTAACTGGCGGCGTTGGCACACTAACTGGAAATGGTACTGACACCTTTTATAGTGTCGGTGTCGAAGGCATTACCGACGCAAGCTTAGCGATGGGAGGTCAACTTACCGTTATGGTTGACAATCTGGGTGCAGTTGCCAACCCAGTAACAAGATGGATCCAAGTCGACGTTGATGGTAACAACGTTTTCATGGGAAGGTCCTTTGGCGATTCTAACGAGCCAGGCATTCTCAACCATGCCGATGACGGGATGACGAACGTTGGGACGACAACAATCCCAGCCGGCACAACCGAACTCGACGTGTTATTCGTAACAACAGTTAACTTTAATGACGTACCACTTCCCGCCGGCGAAATCGCCCGTCTTGGCAGTTTCTTTGTGGAGTTCACGCCTGATGGTGGCGGAGGTGGTGGCCCTCTCAAAGGAGATGTCAACTTAGACAGCGAAGTTACCTTTTTAGACATCAATCCCTTCATCCAGGTTCTGTCTTCAGGCGGCACTCAAGCCGAAGCCGATTGTAACTGCGATGGCGAGGTTAACTTCTTGGATATCCAAGCATTCATCGACATCTTGTCTGGCGCTTCATAGACGTGGCCAGCGATGAGCTCGAAGTTCCGGCTTCAAGTCAGACTTGAGTGCTTATTGATCCGGCGTGTATTGTTAAGATTTCGACCTTTGACAAGAAAAGATGTTTTGCGAAAGATGGAATTGACTACTTTCGCTAGATGA
>CALDEW010000550.1 GCA_937942355.1 uncultured Pirellulaceae bacterium
GGCTACCCAATCAATGTTAGTGAGGCGGAACTGGTCGATCGCGGTTCAGGCAAAAAGTGCTAATGGTCACTAGCGTTTTGGTAATAACCTCTCGGGTACGTGACTTTAGTCGCAGAGCGGCCCAGCCTCAATTACCGATAATGGTGTGAGGTCGTTGGCCGATATGACAGCGTTCAGGATAGACAGGAAATAACTCGTGGAATTTATATTGCAACCGTGGCCATGGTGGTTTTCGGGGATATTGGTTGGCCTGACGGTGCCGTTGCTCTACTTTCTGACAGGGCAAGGGTTTGGAATCTCCACCAGCTTTCAACAAGTCGGTGCCATGTGTGCTCCCGGATCGAAACTCGCCTATTTGCGTGATTTCAATAAACGCAAAGGAATGTGGACGCTGATGTTTGCGATCGGTATCGCGGCGGGCGGATTCATTGCCAACCACTGGTTATCTGCCACGCCGGTCGAGTTCTTACCTGAATCGTTCATGAATGTTGACGGTGGAATCCGTTTGTTCATCGGCGGGATCCTGATTGGATTCGGTACTCGATATGCCGGAGGCTGTACTTCCGGGCACGCGATTACGGGGATCTCGAACCTGAATTGGCCAAGTCTTGTCGCAACGATTTTCTTTTTCGTTGGTGGACTTGGAGTGACGTGGGGAATCGAAAGTTTGATCTTTTAGGAACGTGAGGAAGAAATGGCAACGATCACAGATTCAGAAAAATCACGCGTGCAACCAGCAACAGAAAGAAACCAAGAAGGCGTTTCGGGTCTGACCTTGTTCATGTCCCTACTCATGGGCACGTACTTTGGGATCGTGCTTACAAAATCAGAAGTGGTGCGGTGGCAGCGCGTTCACGACATGTTCTTGTTCAATGAACCGCATATGTATTTGATCATTGGTGTTGGGGTCGTCGTTGCGATGATTTCGATGCTGATCATCAAGCGCATGTCCGCCAAGACCATCGAAGGTCAGCCGATCGTCTATAAGCCAAAATCATTTCACAAAGGCGTTGTAATCGGTGGCACGATCTTCGGTGCGGGCTGGGCGATTGCGGGCGCCTGCCCGGGGCCTGTCTACGCTCAAATCGGTGCCGGTGCCTGGATGGGCCTGCTGACACTTGCCGGTGCAATGGTCGGCATGTTCGTTTTTGCCGCTTTGAAACCGAAACTGCCGTTTTAGTTTTCCGCTGGCGAATCGAACATGGGGATCAATCACGGCAGCTACACCGTTTTCGACGAAAAAGAAACGCCGATGTCCAACCTCCTGGTCAGTATGCTCAACGCAGTAGGTGCGACCACCGAATCGTTCGCTGACAGTACAGGAAAATTACCAGCTGTATTTTCTTGATTGAATCTGCGCCGCCACTGCACCTCTTAGCGGCACGGCGCAAGCCGTCTGGTTTCGTAGAGTAACGTTTTTACGAAAAAAGGGTGGAGCAAGCTCCACCCTTTTCTTCATTAGACGATTCAAGTCTATGTTCCGGCCTGAGACCGGACTGTATCTAATTTTTAGCCGCAATCGCGTTAACCAATCGCGTCGAACAGGCGTGACATCGCGATGTCCATTTTCGCTGACGTCTCGTACTGGCCGCTGGCAATCTGAGCCTTAATTTCGGCGACTCGGTCGGCACGAATGTCGCCGTTTGTCTGACCGATCATTTGTGCTTCTGCGGAGATATCCAATTGGTCAACCGGAATCGACGCTCCTGTTTGAGCTTCGGCAGACGTATTCTGCGTTTGCAGATTGATCGACGAAGTTGTTTGGATGTTCGATGTAGGTCTTATTTGCATAGTGTTCTCCCCGTTACGGGTTTGTGGATTGAACTTGTTTCAAAACACGAACCATCGGTTTCATTTTAGCACAGTTGAGAGACGTTTGAACGATGACTCGTTCGCTTTCGTCTGTTTGCAATTCCGTGTCCAAGTGTGCCATCCGTAACAGGCGTTTGACGCTGCAAGCTACTGAATGAATCGACACTTTATCGGCCGATGGTTTGTAGTTTCTTTTCGTGTTTCTGTTATGACGCTCAACGGATGTCGATCATCTGTTTAGGCTGTATTGCCGATTAAATGATCCCAAAAAACTTGGAATTCATTTGACTGGACCCTTGATACGTGCCCTGCGACCTGTTGGTTCGAAAGATCTTGGGGGTTCTAATGAATGACCGCCCTCGAACTTCTAACGGCAGGAGTATAGACAGATCCCAAAGACCGCTGCAATGCCGATTACAGCAGCAAAATAGTGACTTTGCTGGCGAACCCAATGTCGATTAGCTTCGTTATAAGGATTGCAGGCATGATGTCAGCTTGACCCATCAAGGATTGATGACGCACACATTTCCCATTAAGAAATGGACACTGCCATGAATCCTTCACAGGTTCTCCCTCCGCCCAAGCTGGAATTGACTCTGACGCGCTTTGAAACGCCGATGGAAGTCGATATGGAACGTTTCTTCGAATTCAGTTTCGATCTGGCCGAAGATATTCTTGATATGGAGGCGCGTTTCGGTGCTAAACGCCAACGCGGGAACGATCGCATCACGCCGCCGCGCCAGTAACGCCCCAAAATTTGCAACGTAAAGCGAAAAATACGAGCCCGACGCGCGAGCGAGGGAATCCCAATGCCGCGGGAATATCCACTCACTCGCGCGTCGGGCTGGTACTACCGCGGCATCCTAACCTACGACGACACGAAAAAAGGCTCGCCAAATGACGAGCCCTATTGCTTTTTAATTGCCCAAGCGGCAGTTATGCCTTGCGGCCAAATTCAACTCGGCGTTTGCCCAATTGCTGCTGCAATCGCTGAACGATGCTACTATGCATCTGGCTAACGCGACTTTCACTGAGATCTAGCGTGGTGCCGATCTCTTTCATCGTCAATTCTTCATAGTAATAAAGAATGATGATCAGTCGCTCGTTGCGATTTAGCCCTTTGGTGACCAACCGCATCAGGTCATTCTTTTGAATGCGCCGTGTCGGGTCTTCGCCTTTTTTGTCTTCAAGAATGTCTATTTCGCGGACGTCTTTATAGCTGTCCGTTTCATACCATTTCTTATTGAGACTGATCAATCCGACCGCGTTGGCGTCAGACATCATCTTTTCAGTCTCTTTGACCGTCAGCTCTAACACCTCGGCAAGCTCGGCGACCGTTGGGGCACGACCTAGCTTGGTTTCCAGTTTCTTCGTTGCGTTGGCAATCTTACTGGCTTTGGAACGTACCAGACGAGGAACCCAGTCCATCGTGCGAAGTTCGTCCAGCATGGCTCCGCGAATACGAGGCACGCAGTAAGTTTCGAATTTAACTCCTCGTTCCATGTCGAAAGCATCAATCGCATCCATCAGGCCAAAAACGCCCGCTGAGATAAGATCGTCCAGTTCGACGCCGTCAGGAAGTCGTTGCCAGATTCGTTCGCCGTTATACTTGACCAGCGGAAAATACCGCTCCATCAATCGATTGCGAAGTTGTTTGTCAGAGCAATCTGGTTTGTATTGCTTCCAGACTTCGAGAATTTCTTCTTGTGATGCAGCAGTCGTCGCCATTCAATCCTCCGTGATTGGTGCGAAACTAACATCGAGTGCTTACGCCTTCGATATCTTAAATTGTCAATCGACGACCAAAATTGGCCATCGCCACGATTTGTTTTGGAAAAAAGAAGCGGTCGGTCTTCAACATCATAAGATGAAAAACGCCCGTATCAGTTTTCCTGTTTCTCTTCTGCCAAAGTGCTTCGAGGTGCTTGTTTCGTCCAACTTTAAAAAGTCAGATGTCTTTGGCATGCGGGATAGATATCAAAAAACATCAGCTCGCGTCAATGAACAAATTACAAAGTTGAAGTAATTTTTTTTGGTGGTTTACGCGGCGGCGTTAAATGGTTCTGCGGATGGTGGTTACACAATACTTTGTGCAAAACCATCCTCACTCCGTCATCGGCCAATCGACCTTCGGCAATCCATTCAAAAATCCGATTATCCGAATAAAGTTGAATTGCCGGGCAAATGAATAAATGCTGAATCAGTCCAAGGCAAACGGCGAGTGCTATTTTTTTACTGCGCTGCCCCTAGTAAGCACCCTACGCGGCCATGGCTTCGTGTTGAGCAATTTGTTCTGGCGTGATTTCGCCAACGACTTCGATTTTGGCGTTCATGATTTCTTTGCTTCCCAAGACAAAAACTTCGTGACGCCTGTCGGCCAACAGTTTTGCTATCACGGGACGAATCTCTTGTCCTACCATCACGATGGGTGACATGCCACTGGCTGCCATTCGATTAGCGACCTCCACAATTGCATCACCGATCGACTGGACGACTTGAGTCGGCAGCCCCAATCTAAGTTCCGCGCGATCTCGATCCCAAGCACAAGCGACACGATCTTGCAGTTCATGCGAGAGCGTGAAAGCATGAATCGTTTTTCCACCTGGGCCTGCCAGCCCCGCTGAAATATGCCGCCCCAATCGAACACGCACGTGTTCTGTCAATTCCCAACGGTTTTGTGTTGCGCCGCAATGATCGCCCAGCGTTTCCAAGATCAAGCTCAACGGTCTGATCGAGATCCCTTGCGAAACTAACGTCTTGAGCACCTGCTGCACTTGAGCCAGCGACATTCCATTGGGAATCAACTCGTTCACGACCGACGGGGAATGTTTGGCAACTTCGTCGATCAAGAGGCGCGTCGCATCGCGAGTCAAAATTTGCGAAGCATTCTCCAACGACAACTGCTTCAATTGGTTCGCCAGCACATCGGTCGCCGAATGGACATCGTACCCGCTGTGCTGAGCCGACAGCATGTTCTCAGGAGTGATCCAATACGCCGGTTGCGGCATGGCGATATCGGACGCCATTCCAAGAATCATGCTCGACTCCAGCGGCCCCGTGGCGTGCCCACTGTCGGTTGCTAAGGCGGCTGTTGGTTTTAGCTCGCCAGATTCGATGACGTTGCCTTGCAGCAGGACTTGATATCGGGTGCGCGTCAGCGCGAGGTTGTCCCTGATGCGAATTTTCGGCAACACGATTCCCATTTCTTCGGCCAGTTCCTTCCGAACCGAAGCGATCGAAGCCAATAAAGAACCACCTTGCCGCGTATCGGCCAGCCGTATCAGATCCAACCCAAGTTCGATCTCCAGAATGTCGTTGCTGAGCAGTTTGTCCAATCCAACGTCAGGCACCGGAGGTTGAATGTTTGATGTTTGGGCCGCACCGTTGCGCTCTCCGCTACTAGTGACCTGCGTGCCGTCGGATTGGTCTGCTGAGCTAAAGTACGCCAACGTCAGAAACCCACAGGCCAAAATCATCAATGGAATCGCAGGCAAATCAATCATTACCATCACGCCCAGAAAGACTGCTGTCATGACCAATACGATCGGCGTCGAGAAAAATTGCTCGATAGATTCGGTGGGAAGATTTGTCTTCGAATGACTACGTGTGACCAATAAACCGGCGGCCAAAGAGATCAACAGCGCCGGCAGTTGGCTGACCAATCCATCACCAATCGTCAGTTTTGTGAACGTGCTGGCGGCTTCGGCCAGCGACATATTGTGCGACATACCGACGACTAAGCCGACGCCAATGTTGATCAGTGTGATCATCACCCCTGCGACAGCATCTCCTCGAACGAACTTGCTCGCTCCGTCCATCGCACCGTAAAAATCAGCGTGATCGGCGACTTCTTGGCGAAGTTGTTTCGCTTCTTTGGCATCAATCGATCCCGCATTCAACTCCGCGTCGATCGCCATCTGCCTGCCTGGCAGTCCGTCCAGCGCGAATCGCGCGGTGACTTCGCTAATCCGAGAGGCTCCCTTGGTAATCACGACGAATTGGATCACGATCATGATTGAAAAGATCACCAGCCCGACAGCAAGGCTATCTCCGGTGACGAAGTTAGCAAAACTCTCGATCACGCCTCCGGCCGCCATCTCACGATCGGTCGCACCCTTGGTCAAAATGAGGCGCGTTGTCGCCACGTTCAACGCCAATCGCCCCAGCGTCGTCGCCAGCAGAATCGATGGGAACAGGCTCAGCTCCAGCGGCGACTTCACATAAACGGTGCTCAACAGAATGACCACCGCCAGCGACAGGTTCGCCGCCAACAGCATATCCATCAACACAGTCGGCAACGGTAGGAAGATGACTAATAGGCACGCGATAATACCCAACGGCAGAAGATATTCTGGCCAACGCTTCTCAGGAATCATCCAGTTTTTTCCAAGGTAAAATTTTGTCGATGGTGGGCGATTTGTGTCGGACTTTAGGGAAAAGCAATTTTTTTTGCCATATCGTGTTTGGTTGTGATTCGCAAAGTGCTGTCACTACTCAACAGCGTTGGACGATCCGTCTTTGAATGACGGGATTTTGTCTCTAGACTCCCGCCGCGTCGTTGTGGATTGGACTGATACTATCCCAGCCACAACCACCGCACGAAGATCCGTGCCAATCGCACGCCGTCAGTTAAAAGAACCGATCCCACCTTGATCGCGTAGGAGTTATAAATGCAGTTTGTAAAACCAAAACTTAAAGCGTTCATCTTTACTTTGACAGCGCTGGCAACCGCCGGAACCGTGCGCGCCGACGAGGCCGTTAAAGCGGCAGCGGACGCTTCGAGTCAAGCCGCGACCAATTTTATCGAGCTTTGCAAAGAAGCGCTCTCTGGCGGTCCCGGAAGTGAAACCGCGATCAGAACGCTAATGGGCGACTACTTCGCCAAAGCGTTTTTTGCTTTGGCGGTCGCCTGGATCAGCTATATCATTGCGTCGGCGATTGGGCGTTACATTGGCAACTTGGTCGCGCAGAAAGTTGACCTGACGCTAGGAAAATTCCTGACCAAAGCCATTCGCAACGTGATCATGATCATCGTGGCGATGGGTGTAATGTCCTACTTTGGCGTCGATGTGACAGGTTTGGCGGCAGTATTCGCGGCCGTCAGTTTTGCGATCGGTATGGCGTTACAGGGAACGCTGGGCAACTTTGCCAGCGGTGTGATGTTGCTGCTGTTTCGCCCTTTCAAGGTCGACGACTACATCGTTCTTTCGGACACCGAGGGTACCGTGGAAGAGATTGACCTTTTCACGACGCGGATCAACACGCTGGACAATCGCCACGTGATTGTGCCCAACGGCGAAATTTTTGGCAGCAAACTTGAAAACTATACGCGGAACAAACTCCGCCGCGTCGACGTAAACGTCGGAGCCGCCTACTCGGCCGACCTCGGTCAAACGCGCGAAGCACTCGAACGCGCCGTCATGTCGATTCCCAAGGGAGAAATTTCTCCGCCACCCCAAGTTTACCTGATGGAGCTGGGGGCTTCGTCGGTGGATTGGCAGCTGCGCATTTGGTCTACTCCTGAAAATTACTGGGCAGTGCGTGAAGATCTAACCGCTGCTGCAAAACAGCAATTGGATCTGGCCAATATCGGTATCCCATTCCCACAGATGGACATCCACGTCATCGAACAAGTCAAAGCAGCCAGCCGGGCGGCTTAAGAACCAATAATAATCCCGCTCAATTACATCAGTGGCAGGCGGGCTACTTTTTCAAACTGAGCCGCTGGGCGCTAGCCGCGGGTGGCGGAGTCTTTTCCAGAAATATCGGAACAACTTAACTTAACGAACCAGCGGCTAGCGTCCTGCCGCTAACCAGGGATGAAACAACCAGCTCTCGTTTGAGCAGTATCAGGTTTAACACATCAAATCACTCGTCAACACTCCACATTTAATAACCAGTACAATATCCCGTTGTTTCCGAAACTCATCACGCGCTACGTTACTTGGGAACTGATGAAGGTGTTCGCCATCTCATCGGCCGGGTTCGTCTTGTTGATGCTTTTGATTGGATTGGCTGACGAGGCGCGTGACAAAAACATTGGTCCTGATATTGTGATCCAACTGATCCCTTATCTGGTCCCTAAAGCCCTGATGTTCGCGATGCCGGCAACGTGCTTGTTCAGCGTTTGCGTTGTGTTTGGCCGCATGGCCGCTGAAAATGAACTGACGGCGATCGCCGCGCTGGGACTGCCAAAATCGGTGGTCGTGATGCCGGCGATTATTCTCGCTTTCGTACTCAGCCTGTTCGCGGTGTGGTTGAATGACATCTCCTTTGCGTGGAGCTATTGGGGCGTCCAGCGCGTCGTCAACACCAGCATGGATAAGATCATTTATGGCGTCTTGGAACAAGAAGGCAGTTTTAGAACCAACGATTTTTCTATTGAAGTCGCCGGCGTCAATGAGCGCGAGTTGATTCAACCGACGCTGACGTTGAACTCATCAAAGAATCAGGGCATCCGGGCAACAGCCGCCAGTGCGACGTTAGAAGCCAATCCCGATCGACATTCAGTTTTGTTTACGATGTACAACGGTTTTGTGGATGCAGAAGGGAAAGCTTCGTATCGGTTTGACGACTACGAACAACATGAGATCGCTTTGAAATCACCCGACCAAATCGAAAAAGCATTTGATGAACCAGGGCATTTGTATCTAAACCAAATTGGCGATGCCGTTAAAAAGCAATCCGAAGGCATCGACCAAATGACCCAAGATGATGCAGTCATTGCCGCGACGCAATGGATCAGTGGAGATATGGTGGGGCTGACCAGTAAAGCCTGGCAAGACCGCTCGAAAGAACTCGACGAAGCCGTTTACCGCCATCATCGTTTGCACGTTGTGCCTCACCGGCGCTGGGCAAATGGATTCAGTTGCTTAGCCTTTGCGGTGATCGGGATTCCCGTGGCGATGAAGTTGAAAGCGGGGAACTTTGCCACAACGTTTGGAATCTGCTTCTTACCAATTCTCTTTATCTACTACCCGCTGTTTATGGTCGGACTCAACGGAGCCAAACAGATGACGCTGCCGGCCTACGGCGCGTGGCTGGGAAATATTGCCTGTCTGGTGATCGGCGGTTATTTGTTGATCGGAGAGCTGCGGAAGTAGCAACCGCGGACCTAAGCCAGTTTCCCCGCGCTGGTTGAATCCCTGAGAACTTCGATCGCGTCGATCGCCGATTCACGCACTGCGTCCTGCCAGGACTTGGCCGCTGCGGATTGATATTTTTCTTTTTCGTACGCGAAGATGACGCCTCGGCTGCTGTTAATAACAGCGCCGGTACCATTTTCGTCAAACGCCGCCGCGACGTCGGCCGCTGAGCCCCCTTGGGCACCGAAACCGGGCACCAAGAGAATTGAGTTCTTCATTTTGTTTCGCAAATGCTCCAGCTGTTGAGGATAAGTCGCTCCAACAACCGCGCCGGCGTTGCCATAACCTGATTCACAGAGCGAAGCCTCGCACAGACGCTGAATTTCATCAGCCACCAGATCGGTGATCGTGTCACTGCCGCCATCGGCCTGTCGAGATTGCAGCGCGTCACTGCCGGGATTGGAAGTCTTGCACAACACGAAAACTCCCGCTCCGGTCGATTGGCCCTGTTTGAAAAATGGCTCCAGCGTATCAAAGCCCATGTAAGGATTGATCGTCAACGCATCGCAGCCCCAAGCCGATTCCGGTTTAGCGCCGAGGTACGCCGCCGCGTAGGCTTCGGCGGTTGCACCGATGTCATTTCGTTTGGCATCCATGATCACCAAAAGCCCCGCGTCGGCGGCGTGATCACAGACCTCCGCAAGTGCGACCATTCCCGGCGGGCCAAGGCGTTCAAAAAAAGCGGCTTGTGGTTTCACCGCTGGCACCAAATCAGCAACCGTGTCGATGATCGCTTTGCCAAAAGCGGCGAACGATCTGGACGTCGCAACAAGATCTTTGGAATCAGTTTGCAAGCTGGACGGCAGTTGATTAGGCCGAGGGTCGATGCCCACGACCAGCGGTGAACGCTTGGCTTTAATGGCTTGGGTTAATCGGTCGCCGAAATGCGGAGGTGAGAAGGGCAATGAATCACTTTCGAAAAATGGTTTTCGCTCAGGATATCATCTGAGATGTGATGCTGCCAAGTAGTGGAGGCAAGGTCTTTTCAACAACACGCAGGCCGTATCAAGCCGATAGGCGCCGCTACGGCGAGCCACTCATTAGTCCTCTCAATCGCCAAAAACATCAAGCGTCAGGCTTAGCCGGAACAGCGCCAACCATTTTTCCCTTTCGGCATCAACCAAATTTGATTTCACTCACCGAACATGACCACATATTTTGAAGATTCGGTTGGCTCGGTCCGGCCTACACTAGGATAACGAATCGTCGGCGTCCGACGTCCACTCGGAGCTGTACGTTTGCGTGGCGGCGGTGGTAAGATCACCGTCAGTGGCGGCGGCACAAATATTTCTTAGCATGCCTGCAAAGACGAACTGATGGATTGGATAAAGGGCGTACCAGTAAGCCAAACCAAAAACTCCGACCGGATCAAAGATCGCCGTTTGGCGCACCACCGATCCGGTTTCGGTGGGCTGGACTGCGAACTCCAACCAAGCCCGTCCCGGCCCTTT
>CALDEW010000551.1 GCA_937942355.1 uncultured Pirellulaceae bacterium
CTATTGATGTTGCAAGTTCTTCAAAAGACTTGAGATAGAAACCAATAACAAACAACCCGTTAGGAAGTTTTGAATTTGAAAAGCTATTCAAACTTTTTTTGCATCCATTTTGCTATCACCAAATTCAAGTCAATCAGATGAATATTAGCTGTCGCTCTTCATAGAAAAGTTGACCTTGACGCGTTGAAACGAAATTGATCCATACGATTCCACAGGTACACTCGACTACTTTCAGATCCGCCAAGACACGGTTTTTCCATGGGAATACTTGAATTTTTAAGCAACATTTCCTTGCTGAAGCCGCTTTCGTTTCAACGACACCCTGACTCTTTCGCGACAACGCGAGTGACGCTGTACGAGAAACTACTGGAGGTTGTTGGGACGCTAATTCAACAACCAAAGCGGCCCGAAGGCCGATCGCAAGAACAGTCTTTGCTATCAACTGCTTCCACAGTTTTTATCGCAGCACATTTCCCTGATGAGTTTTTTCGAGTGCAAAATGAACTCCAGCGGCATGGCATTGAGTACCAATTTATTACCCGTCCACTGGACTCGCAGTGGTTTACTGACAATGCCGACCGAAGCACCAACGTCATCTACTTGACGTTGGCGGAATTTCTGACGGAGACAACTTTCGGCGATAATCCGGTTTTCCGTTCAACACTCAATCTGATTGTGATCGACCGGCATCCCGAGCCTTTCCGAGATGCTGCATTGGAGCAGTTTGCTCGTGATTTCCCTGCGACTACCAGAATGGGCTACTTTTTGGCGTTAGAGGACCGTGTGCTACATCCAGTAATCAATGAGACGACCTTAACGGTCCTCAAACAGATGGGCATCGAAGACCAAGGCTTAGTTTCCAGCAGCATTATCTCCAAACGAATCAATAAAGTGCTCGCCAGAAAGCAAAAGCAGCGAACCGGCGAAGGAACGCCAACTGACTCAGCAGAAGATTGGTTTGAGCTGAATGGGGATGCTTAGAATTTTCTCAGATCCCACCTCAGCACTCTCTCAATAGCGGATAGTAATTCGGTGCAGTCACTAAGCTCTATGACGAAAACCAGATCACCAATGCAACGCCCGCGACCGCAATCAACGTTCCGATGAAACCATGCGCTGAAAGCCGTTGTCCGTCCCAGAACCAAATGACTGGCACCGCAAACAATGGGCAAGTAGATAGTAGCGTTTGAGCGATCGCGACGTCCGAGTTCTTATATGCGACTTGGCACAGCCAAATCCCCATCCACGTGCCCAGCACCGTCGCAGGCAACAGCAGCCTCATCATGTCAAACTGAAAAACACTGCGGACAATAGGCTTAAGCGTCCCGCGCCAATGGTAAAAAATTGTCAGCACGACCATACCAACGGCCACACGGTAAATGGCGGCCTCCAGTCCGCTGCAGTCCTGCGATCCAGCGCGCGAAAGCACGCCGCCGACCGACTGGCAAAACGCGCCGGCGATTCCACACCAGACTCCAACGGTGACCTTCCCTGGGTACACATTGGGGGCTTCTTTGGCGGCCGTACGATCAGTCAAAACAATGATCAATCCAGCCACTGTCAACAAAATTCCTACAACAACAATGATCAACAATTGCTCTTGCAGAAAAACCCACCCCAGCACGACGGAAAAAATAGGGCTTGTTGTCGCCATCATCAAAGAGATCCGAGGCCCCAAAATTTGTAAGCTGCGGAGGTAAAGCGTGTCCCCGATCGCGACGCCCACCAGCCCGCTGAGAATTAACAAACCGATCGAAGAACCCGAAGCGGTAAACGCGACCTCGTGAGTGACCACCGCCAGCACGCCCAAGTGCAACAACATCAGCGTGAGGCCCAGTACGTTCTTGCTGAGGTTCATCGCACCAGCGGATAGCGGGACATGCCGCCAGAACAGGCTGGAAATTGACCACAACAGCGCTGCGGTCAACGCCGCAACTTCGCCTATTCCAACCATATGTTCGTCGGCCCAGAGGGCTCACCTTCTGTCAATCATTCAATGCAAAATTGGAGCAGACGAACTTCCTAAGGCGAAGAAACGAAGCCCTACTAGCGGCCAGACCGAACAGAGCGACCTGGATTTACCGGTATCCCGGGCGAAGGTAACGCAGGCCGTTTCTTGACCTTGCCGAATCGAATCGCTTGGGTCAACTCACCGACGACGACCTCTGTTTGCAACTGTTCCCCGTTGCGGATGAGCACAACTTCGACTCGGCTGTTGGGCTCTGCCATCTCCGCCAGTTGATACAAGGTATTGTAACGGCGGATCGCTTTGCCATTCCATGACCGAACGACGTCTCCTCCACGGATTCCAGCCAAATCAGCGGGGGAGTTGGATACCACACTCTCAAGCAGCGCCCCATCAAGATCCGGCAGCGACCAGTTGGTCGCCAACCGATGGGTGACTTCTCTTGGGCGAACGCCCAGATATCCACGCACCACTTTCCCCTTCTCAATCAATTGCCGGTAAACAAATTGAGCTGTTGAGCTGGGAACCGCAAAACTGATGCCTTGAAAACTCTCTCCATAGATGGACGTGTTGATACCAATCACGTCCCCATTGGCATCAACTAGAGGGCCGCCGCTGTTTCCTGGGTTCACCGCCGCGTCGGTTTGAAGCAGATTCTGTTTCCGCGTTTTATCGCCCGGTCGGTCTTTGCCACTGAGAATTCCCGAAGTGACCGTTTGTTCGTAGCGATAAGGACTTCCGATCGCCCACACGATTGAGCCCACACTAGCTTCTTCACTGTTTCCCCATTTTGCGGGAACAAGGTCGTGAGCGTCAATTTTTAGCACCGCAAGGTCACTTTCAAGATCGATTCCTATCAGTTGAGCCCTGTATCGACTACGGTCGTGAAGCTGCACTTGGCAAGAAGAAGCGTCTTCCAAAACGTGTGCATTGGTAATGATATAGCCCTCAGAAGACATGATCACTCCCGACCCAAACCCTGTCAGGTGACTTCCGGGACGGCCGCCATTAATCTCTTTAATAGCATTAATGCTGACGACACTCGGACGAACCTTGTGAGCAACTAATTGAAACGCTTTTGAGACTTTTTCCAGCGGCTGGTCTTCGAGCAAACGAACTGCACTTTCGTATTCAGCACGGACCTTCCCGCGCGTCGCCGCAAAATTGTATTCTTCCACCAACCGCGGCCCAATCAGCCAAGCCGCCAACAACAGCACCGTCGATGTGAACAAGGTGTATGCTGGCCAAAGTGATCCGCTGTTACTCGATTGAAGATTACTCTTGCGACGTTCGTTGTCCATTTGTCGCCGCAGGCGCTCCTGATCGCGGCGAGACAATTGCTCCCAATCGGTGTCTGGATGGTCTGCAGATGCATCGGTCTGTTTGACAACCGATGCGAAAGTTGATGTTTGGATTGGAACCGACTGATCAGTAGATTCCTCTGGCACTCCATTTGTCGCTGCATCATCTAAACCGTCTAAGCTTGGGCGACGCCGAGCGATCGGCGATTTCCGCGAATGCAAATCCCCCCGCTTCAATTCATTTGAGCTTGAATCGGTAAAATGCAGTTTGGAATTTGACGGATCTATCGACATAGACAATCCTAGATGAGTTCGAATAGATTCAGCTATTTATTGTAACCAATTATCAGACTCATCAATTCCAAATATCATCCAAAACAAAATCCTCTTTAACGCGGATTTCGGACAGATTATTCGCAACAGTTAAGCAAGGTACGCGAAGTGGACGTGGATTATGGCCTCTTTCGGGGTAGCCTCAAAGTCAATCTGGCCCAAACAGGCTGTTGATTTATTCGCAACACAGTCGTGGCCTAGGCTTCCAGCCTGTGAATTTTGCCTGATTCGAATCGCTTAATCTTCTTTGAAGACGTAAAATCACAGGTTAGAAGCCTATGCCACATTTAATCAACAGACCGCAAGAACGGGATCTACGGGCATCATTGAAAAGGTACGCATTGAAAATTCGCCACTGAATAGCTGCATTCCCGTCACGGTATGCCCGCAGCCTCAATGCGCTGGGTGGTATACAATTGGGAAAGGTTTCTTCCTGCCATTGAAAGAATGAAATTGCGAACAACTCTCCTTAACGCTGTGATACTTATCCTGTTTAGCAGTTTTTGGCTGTCAGCCAGCCCTTTAGTCGCTCAAATCCAACCGGATCCAGCCAACGATGCCCTGATGACGCTGGGAATTCTGAAGTCAAAAAAAATCACAGAAAGCAGTGGACTCGCACGCTCCCATTTCATCGAAGACGCTTGGTGGACGATGAACGATTCGGGACACGGCACCGACGTCTACATGTTTGGAGATCAAGGGCAAACGTTAGCTGTCTGCCACCTTAAGGGGGCAAACAACAGAGACTGGGAAGCAATGTCAAGCTTCCAAAGGGATGGCAAGCATTTTGTGCTGGTCGCCGATGTCGGTGACAATGTGGCTCGCCGAGAGCGGTGTCAGTTATACATCTTCGAAGAACCAAAGTTCAAGCCGAAGAAAAAAAAATCGTTCTCAAAAAAACTGCAATCAAGGACGATTGAGTTCCGCTACGAGGACGGCCCACGAAACTGCGAAGCCGCCGCATGTGCGCCCGACGGTAAATCAGTGTTCTTGATTGAGAAGATCTTCTTAGAGACCAACAAACGCCGCCAACCCGGCATCTACGAATTAGAGCTGCCCTTGGACGATGAGGCCCAAGCAGGAGAAAGCGGATTGCTGGTCGCCAAACGGATCGCGTCCTTTCCCTTTCGAGGCGTCACGGGAATGGCAATTTCGCCAAATGGCAAACGCCTTGCGATTCGAAATTATCTCAGCGCTCACCTCTTCGAACGTCTTGCTGTGGATGGAAAACTGCCAACATGGGAGAGCGTATTCCGCAACTCAAAACCAAAATCAGTCCCGATGCCGCTGCAAGTGCAAGGGGAAGCCATTTGCTTCACAAGCGACAACGAACACGTGGTTTTAACCAGTGAAACGGCGCGGCAGACGATCTGGAAAGTTCACGTTGCTGTTGATTCAGAACGAAAAAATGATGGGCAAAATGATGGGCAACAAAAGGAACCTGAGACCACCGATGCGATCGAGCGATCCGCAACACCTCTCAAAACTACCGAGGCTCAATAGGACACCGCGATGGATGAACTTCTCCCACTGCTTACTTGGCTTGACCAGCAGCAAGATGAAATGCTCAAGGCAATCATTGAGCTCTGCAACATCAATTCAAACACGATCAATTTAGCCGGAATCGCTTTGGTCAAAGAAAAACTGGTCAGCCACTTCGAGGCCCTAGGGGGCGATTTGAGGCTGATCGATACCGAACCGATGACATCAATAGGAGACGACGGTTGTAGCTCAAAGCAACCCTTGGGTGAAATAATACATATCGTTAAACATCCCGACGCAGCCAAAAAAATCATGCTGTGTATTCACATGGACACCGTCTATTCGCAGGACGACGAGTTTCAAACCTGCCAGATGACCGACGGTGGGCAGCTAAATGGTCCCGGCGTTGCCGATGCCAAGGGCGGTCTGATCGTAATGCTGTACGCGCTCAAAACGCTCGAACAAAGTCCCTTGGCTGGAAAAATAGGCTGGGAGGTCATCATCAATCCGGATGAAGAGATCGGATCTCCTGGCAGCGAATCCTTTATCCGTTCTAGGGCTCCCCGTTGCGACTTCGGGTTATTATTTGAACCGGCCCTACCCGGCGGCCACATGGTGTCCGACAGAAAGGGAACGGGGAATTTCACGTTCATCGTACGAGGCAAATCGGCTCACTCCGGTCGAGATTTTGCGGCGGGCAGGAACGCCATCACCGCGCTGGCAAGATTGCTTGACGAAATTGATCGACTAAATGGTGAACCTGATGTCACCTTCAACGTTGGACGCATCAGCGGAGGAGGGGCGTTGAACATGGTCCCCGATCTTGCCGTTGGACGAGTCAACGTGCGCGTGAAAGATCTTGAGGAACAAAGCGGCGTTGAAATTGATTTTGCAGATCTTATCGAAAAATACAATCAACTCGATGGCATTTCAGTTGAGATGCACGGCCGCTTTACGTCGCCTCCCAAACCATCTGATGCAGCCGCTGAAAAAGTTCAGCAGCGCATCTCCGATTGCGGCGAAGCACTGGGCCTCTCTTTCGATTTTAAGAGCACCGGAGGAGCCAGCGACGGCAACAAATTTGCCGATGCGGGCCTGCCTAACGTCGACACAATGGGTCCGTGCGGCGGGAATATCCACAGCAGCAACGAATTCCTGATCCCCGAAAGCTTGGTCCCGAGGGCAAAACTAGCGGCCTTGACGATACTAAGCTTTGCATCGGAAGCCTAAGATTTGCCAACAAATTTTTCGAATTAGAGGATTCGATTTGCCGAGCTCACATGGACGATTCCCGTCAATCTTCTTCTCGTAGAGCGCGTCTCCCTTGGGTGTGACACTATATCCCACCGAACGCCCCAAATTCTCCCTCCGACTGTCCGGATAATCCTAACAGTTCAATTTTTGTAGCAACCTTTCCCACAGGCAGAGAATTATGACCGCATAATTTTGGTTTGCTGTTTATTAACACTTATTTAAGTTGTATTTTTCAATACTTATCACTCGCACGAACACCATTCGTGCCTTGTACAGCTACCCCATCTCTCTTCCCCAAAATAATGAAAAACGGTCTGTTCTATTCAATTGTAAAAATTGAATCGCTAGCGGTGATTCTTTTGGTCGTTACGATCGCCTTGGGGATTGCGTACCAAACGCTCAACAGAGAACTCGTCATTGACGCCCAATCAACGAATTGGACGACTCATTGCTCTGATGATCGCGTAAGTGGTGGTGCAAGCGTCACGGAAGATCTTTCAACTTCTGAAAAGTTGAGCTTTTCATACACGACTCAGGACACTGATAGAAACTCATATGCCGTCTTCCTTGTCTTGCCGCCAGAGGAAAGTGAGACACTAGATCTAGACTGGTTTTCTGAGATCACAATTCGAGCACGCGCCGAAGGGGAAGCTGAGCAACAATTTCTATTTTATCTTCGAGACCGTCCTGAGCACTTTGTCGCCGATGAAGATGCGAGCTCCAGCAAATATAACGAAGCATTCATTGAGTTGACGGAGCAGGCAAAGACAATTTCACTGCCCAGAGATTGTTTTGTAGTCCCCAGATGGTGGATTGCAGAAAGATCGGTATTGCCCAAGGACGCAACGCCTTCGTTTTCAAACGTCAAATGGATCGAAATCGCAGTTTGCCGCGCCAATCAGGCCAACCGCGGCGAGGTTGTCATCGAGGAAATAAGCTTCCGGGGCCCGCTGTTTTCTCCGATCAACTTTTACAAACTATTGTTCGGCATCTGGTCTTTGATCTCCATACCTTTGTGCGTCAGGTTCTACACAAGCGTCAAAAAAGCGAGAGCGATTCGGCGTGTTCGTCTCAACCAAGTAGCCCAAAAAGAATCAGGCTCCAAAGCAGACATCCATGCCACAATCGCCAAAACTAAAAGTTCAGACACCGTTGAAGTTGACCGCTACGATGAACTATCCGGGCTCCAAACCAGTTTTGGTATTCAAAACGTTATTGACGATGCATTGCAGGCAGTGCGCAGTGGAAATACGCAAGCCAACATCATCCTGATTGATATCGATGATCTGGAACGGCTGAATCGAACCAATGGCATGTCAGCCGGAGATGCATTGATCCGCCAAATTGCAGATATTATCAAGCAGAAGCTTCCCGAAGGCCACGAAGTCTGTCGTTGGTGCGGTGATAAATTCTTAATTATCTGTCTTGGCCAAGCCCGCGATCAATCGAGGAAATTTGCTTGCGAGTTGAGGAAGTGCATCGACGAAGGGACGCTCGCTACTTGCAGCTTTGGAGTACACCAACTCAACCCCATCAACAGTTTCGAAGAAGCATACGAGCGGGCTGCTAAATGTGTTCAGGAAGCAAAATTCCACGGCAAAAACAAGGTCGTCTTGTTTAACCTGCGCTCGGCGGCGGCTCCCATTACTAACGGCAACTACGACGCCCAAGCTGGCCAATTCCCAACATCAAATTTAGTTTAATCGCCAGATTCACTTTGCTCAGGTGGGTGCCACCTCAGGCGAACCGCAGCGATCGCCTTTCTGGTAATCACGATACATTTTCAGTACCACCAGGGCTCTGAAAAGCATCGTAGCAAACGCCCCCACAACGAAGCTCGCCGCAGCCGTGTGGAGTGTAGGCTGAGCAAAAGAAAAGTTCATGCCGATCGTGGTCATCAAACCAACGAACGCAGCACAAAAGCAATAGACGGGCTTGTCCGCGGCCAGAATACAGCACGTCAGCAAAAAGCTTAGCCCGAAACAAGGCATCGCCAAGCTCAATAGAAATGTTACGGTGTTTCGACCGTCACCAATTGCGGCGAAGTAATCCGAATACTTTTCGCCGAACGCGAACGTCGTCAACGATTCGCCAAGGAAAAACAGCGCTGCTGAAAACGCAATAAGAACCAGACTCACAAAAGCGCTGTAAGACAACAGCACTGGCAACATTCCTTTCCAGCCCTTCTGATTGAATTCACGAGCCACACTTGGTGCAAAAACGCTCGAGACACCCAACAAAAACGGATTCGCCAGAAACACGATCGTGAGGCATGCCGAGTAAACTCCTGCGGCGACTTCTCCCACACTGGAAATCAGAAACCACTGTGAAAAAAACATCATCGCCACCGAGCAAATATTTTCGCCGGCGATCCATTTCCCATACTTAAAATTGTCGCCTGCCTGCTGCCTTACGCCGTCCAACTTTACAGAAAATGAGTCTTTAAAGTAGGCCCACCAACCAACCAAGCAAATAATGTTGGCGACGATCGTAATCGCAAAAACCGTCGCCGCGTTGACCTGAGCCATGTAAATCAGGCCACCGATCAGCAGCAAAAAACTGGTGGCGAAACCAACTTCCAACATGGCGGACTGCCGCACCTGTAGATTCGCTAACAACCACCGTTTGGAGAATTCCTTGACCAATTGGAATGGCACCAACGCCGTCAGCGCTATCATCGCCCACAGAAACCCTTGCCCAATTTCGATGACAGCATATTGGTACCACGTCACAATCGCCATTACGATCAACGCGAGGATCGAAAACAGCAGCGACAGATACAGCATCTTCCCGGCAAAGGTTTGCTCAACCGTCTTCTTCTCTCGGTGATTGAAAAAAGTCAGTGGCGTCGTGATCAGAGCTTCGTGTAAAGCCAAAACCAACATCATGATCCCAAAGGCGGCGTCATAATAAGCAAGATCCGCTTCGCAGCCGTAGCCGGGTTCGCCCGATCCAAATCGTCCGCCGACGACCATCTTCGAAAAGAATCTCGTGATGCTCAAAATCCCCTGCGCTGCCAATGCCCAGAACACGGCCCACGGCAAACGCGCGCGGATCTTGTCCAAGTAATGAAGCTTCGGACTGGCGTAAGGGTTAGAAATGGTGGAGTCCTCAAGATGGCGCACTTGGAGGGCGCAGGCGCGCGGTGAATCTGAATTTCTAATATAGCTGCAATGGAGATTTCTATCTGTGACCAAAATCTAAATTTCGCCCGGCAAAACGAGGAACTAAGAACGAAAAGCTGTCAGGGTAATTTCACATTGTTAGAACCAGAATAACCGGTTTTATTAGGCCCCTCCGCACTCCGGACGAAAATTGAATTCCGCAGTCCCCGCTAAGCGCCGCTTAAGTCAAATATTTAAAACACATCACTCGTTTTCCACAGGTGTGTAGCAAAATGCGAAATGCTCGTGTAAAGTGGGATAGGGTCGCACGGTAGCACAAGATATCGACACAAATTGAATAGCTCGGAATCAGATGCTTGATTAGACTTCTCCGGCAACCAATAACGCGCGGAAGTCAAGTAAACCAGACGCGAGCTGATTCTGTAGAATCGCTATTTTGGGGCATCGTGTTTGCAGTCGAAGTAAGCCCCGTTTACCTGCGTGTTCTTGATTGATGACAAGGCTACTTTTAGGGGTAAGATGAGTTTCTTTGGAGAACATTCTGACGCACAGACGGCTGGACGATTTTTCGTTTCGAATTCGTTGCATGGCCGGGGCGTTGTTTCACCACCGCATTCGCACGATTATGGTTGCGTTCATTTCGTATTGGACGGCCAGTATTGCGAGAAAATCGGCAACGAAACGTTTGAAGTTAAAAGTGGCCAGGCGCTTTACAAGCCGCCAGAAGCGGTTCATTCGAATCAATTCAAACACACCTTCGCGTCGACTCGTCGGATTGAAATTCACAATCATGATCAGTCGATGATACGACTACCGGATCGGCCGATGCATTTGAAGGATCCAGGGTTTGCTGGTTTGTTTTCGCGACTTGGTCAAGAACTCCAGCACGATGACGATTTAACTTCGTTTGCAATAGAGAATATCTCGTGGGAGGTGATGTGCCAGGTCGTTCGTAAAGATCGGCGGTCTGACGGCGACTCGCAAAGGTTCGAGAACGATCGGCGAGTAGCGCGAGCGATTGAAATCTTAGAGCAGCAATATATGTCGCCACCGAAAATTGGTGACTTGGCCAGCAGCTTGAACATCCATCGGTCGCAGCTTTCGCGACTTTTCAAAAAGCAAACAGGGCAAACGTTTGCGGCTTTTGTTCGGTCGGTGCGGATTCAGAGGGCCATGAAGCTGTTGCAGGAAACTTCCATGCCGCTTGCCGAGATCGCATTCGAATGTGGATTCTCCGACCAGAGTCACTTTTCACGTTCCTT
>CALDEW010000552.1 GCA_937942355.1 uncultured Pirellulaceae bacterium
TTACCAAGGCGAGAGGCAATACATCGGGGGTCGCCCGGTGCGGGAAAGCCGCACGCCGGTAAATATGAGGAATTAACCTCATCGCGACAACGGGGAGGACGGAGGCAAACATAACAATGCCTCCGCCTTACCCGCTTACCCCAAAATTAAGACGCGAGCGCTGCGCTAGTCGTCTTTTTGAGATTGCGTTTGCTGGCGTTGCTTTAGGTAGTCTTCGATCAACTTTTTTCGATCGGGTTCGTCGGTTCGCGCTATCGCTTGAAGGCCAACCGAGTACATGTCCAACACTGCGAAGCCCAGAATGCCGACCAGCGTTCCCATGATAATCAAAATTAGACTCGCGAAGGCACGAGGTTCTTCGACCCAGTGAATTGCGGAGATCATAATCCCCAGCGACGTGATCATGCCCGCAACGAACACGCGACGCCGGTACTTGCGATTTTCGAATGCGATACTCTGCTCGCGCAGCGGTTGCTCTAACGCCTCGTCAAATGATCGGCGGTGGGAGAACATCAGCAAGACTCCGCCAATGAAAATCGCGATCCCGACCCACAACGATAAATTCTGTGCGGAACTGACCTGTAGAATCAGATGGTGCGAAGCGCATAGGTTGATTGACATGAGTTCGCTTAAGTTTTGACTTTCGAGTTAATTTTCTGGAGCCCGATTTCCGGTCATCGCTCAGCTGGCGCGACGTTCAGAGCCTGCATTTCGAGCGTCCATTGTAGCAGTACTTTTCCGACTTTGCCTAATGACTCCGCCGAACAATTTTCGATCGTATCTTTTTCCGTATGCCAGAAAGCATTTTTGCTTCGAGGTGTCGGAAAATCAAAATCAATGATGTCACAAGTTGGAATGCGAGCGATGCTGTTTAGCGGTAGATGGTCATCGCTGATCTTGTACTTTTCTTTGGCGATAAACTCTCTTACTTTCAGTCGCTGCGCAACCCCCCAAATACTCCGTGTTAACCGCGGCGCGTACATTAAGCTGTTGCGTTCGAAAAATATTTGCAGGTTTGCATCCCCGACCATATCAATCAACACGGCGTAGACGTATCGAAAATTCTCTTTGCGGCGGACATATTCATTGGCAAAGTGTGTCGATCCCAAGAACATGGGATCGCGCTGATCAACGTAAACGAACTCCTCGCCATCAAAAAAGACCATGTCGATCCCGTAGGGCCCATCAAGCGACGCGAGATGCCGACCAAGTTCACACAGCACCGCCACACCACTGGCTCCGTCATTGGCACCAATGAAGGTCCCCTGTGGATTGCGGCGATCGCGATCTGGATAAGGGCGCGTGTCATAGTGGCAACAAAAAAGTAACCGCTGCTTCGCCTGGGGCCGCAGTCGCACAATCATGTTGGCCAACTCCAATTGGGGGGCTGGTTCGTTGAAGCGTCTAGGATCTACCAGTGGATTCGTGGCGGAGAACCGCTGCAGCGTCACTTCGGCTTTGAGGGGTTTAAAATGCTGACGAATGTATTGCTGCTGCTTCAACATTCCATCGGTCGTACTGATGCGCGGACCTATGGCGCAAATACGCTTGAGATGCCCAAACGCTTCTTGAGCGTCGAAGCGGCGCGTTGCACTTCCGTCCTCCTGAGCCATCAAATTAAGAGCGCTTGCTTGGACAGGCGATGGCGGTTGAGAATAGGCGATCCGATTGCCGCCCAATTGCAACGTGATACATCCAGCAACCCATGCCAGAAACAAACAAGCGGAGCAGATTGGCGACGATGCAACGTTTAAGAATCCGAGATGACAGCGAGTTGGATTAGTTCTCATGTGAATTTGATTCTCGCAATTTTCGCTTGAGTGCCGTTGCGTTTGGTGAATTCCGGGGGGGCGCCTAAACGGCTTTTCGAGATTTGCGACGGGTGTTTTTCAGTGAACGACACAAAAACCACTCCCAATACAAATCGCATCTTCGCAATATACGACGTGCACGCCACCAACTCATCTCAACCTACCCAAATTCATTGTATCGAAATCCCGGCCGTCGATAAGTTCAGCTTTCGCGATTCTGCCTACCCCTATGAATTGCCTACCCCCATGAATTGCTTACTATCTGAAAGCTCGAATTACAGATGATTATCCTTTATCCTTCGTTTTCTCGTGATATACTATTCTTTAGATGGGTCAAGTCAGGATTCATTTCTGGGCACTTGTCCCTGCCGTGGCGATGCAGTCGCTTGAGTTTGTTGGCGGAAAATTGCCAATACTATTTGAGCGACAGCGAACAAGATAGATGAGCCCGAAACACGGCAGCAGTTGGAAGGTCAAACTGAAAAACACTTCTCACCAGATGGGAAATGGCGGAGCCTGTTTCGCGATCATTAACCTGGAAAGTACTGGTGACACCATGGATCAACGATCACCTATTCGGAATGTGTTCCGCAGGAGAAGCTGGCGATGATCGAGATTAAGCACCGCAATACCGGAAAACGCTTGTTGCGAATCAAGAACGAATCGCTGCGTGGCTGCAAGTTAGACGGGCTTGATCTTGTCGGTGCTGATCTTCGCGAATTTGACCTCTCTGCATGCCGCATCTCGGGGTGCAACCTAAGCGATGCAGATTTCTCTAACGCAAAAATGATACGTTGCAAGATCGACAATTGTGTGATCAAACGTGCGACTTTTACGGAAACCGATCTACGTGAAGCTGATTTTTCAGACTCGGTCTTTGAGTTCTCAAAGTTCATCAACTGCGATGCCAGCAAAGCTAAATTTCGTCACGCCCGATTAAATAGCGGTGTGTTGTCGAAGTGCGATTTCACCGAAACAGATTTCTTCTTTGCAGATGCGCGGGCCAGCTTTCGCAATTCAAATTTAACCAAAGCAAATCTGTTCGGCGCGAATCTGACGGCCGCAGATTTTACCAATGCGAATCTCGAGGGCGCTAACATGACCGACGCCAAGATCGCCCGAGCCATCTTTTCGTACGCCAAGATGAAAGGGTCGATTGGAACCAACGGTCGGCCTTGGGGATTTGCAATTAAATCCAAACAAGCCAAGAAACCTTGGTGGAAGCTCTGGGACGAATCGAAGACCTAAGCCGGGGATAACTTGCCGTCTTTTCTTCTACGATGATCGCCGCGCCCGTGGGTGAGCTTGTTCGTACGCTTCTCGCAGACCGGCGGTGCTAACGTGGGTGTAAATCTGCGTGGTCACAAGGGATTTGTGTCCGAGCAATTCCTGGACGCTGCGAATGTCTGCACCGCCGTTGAGCAAATGAGTGGCAAAGCTGTGCCGGATTGTATGGGGCGAAGTCCGCGAATCTAAACCCGTCAGCTTAAGATACTTTTCCAGCATCCGACCGATACTGCGCGTCGTCAATCGCTGTCCGAATTTGTTTAGAAACAATGGGTCGCCATCGTCGCCTGGTCGTTGCTTATCTGCCGCGACGCGATTGCTCAACCAATTTTCAATGGCTTTGACCGCAAAACTTCCCAAGGGTGCCAACCGCTCACGTTTCCCCTTGCCTCGGACTCGCACAAGACCATCTTCCAGATCAAGATCATTCAGATTGATGCCGACCAATTCGCTGACACGCAGGCCCGCAGAATAGAGCGTTTCAAATATGGCCCGATCGCGATTGCCCAGCGGATCTGAAACATCAGGCGCGAGCAAGAGTTTGCCGATTTCGTCAGTGGTCAAAAAGTGAGGCAGCTTCCGTTCCCGACGTGGATTACGAAGAGGCTTGGCAGGATTGGAATCGCACAGACCTTCACGTTGAGCGAACCGAAAGAAACTGCGGAGTGATGCAAGCCGCCGAGCGACAGAGGTCTTTGCATAACCGGCTTGATGAAGTGCCGCGACGTAGGTGCGAAGATCCTGAGGCGTCAGTTCGCCGGGCGTCGGAATACGCCCCAGCGTGTCCTGGAAATACTCGATCAAGATCTCCAAGTCTTCTCGGTATGACTTGATCGTATAATCAGATGAATTACGTTCGATCTTTAGATAACGCAGAAAACGTGCGGTGGTTTCTTGCATGCTACCAGATGGGTTCTTCGCCGTGGAAATCCTCGAACCCAGAAAACTCGCCACGTCCTGAGTTCGGGAAATCTAACTTCGGAAAGTCGACTGGAGCGGGTGGTTGAGAGCTGGCTTTTCGGACTTTCTGGCTGAGCACCGCGGCGTCATACCAAGAAAAGTTAAGTTCGCTGTTAGATGCGTACTTACCCAACGTTCGTAGCAATTCGCCTTTGCGTTGATCATTGAAGAGAAAGATGTAGCGCTCTTCACCTTTCACCAGTGCTACCACGTTAACGTCTTTTGACACGCTGTTCCTGCCGATTCATTAAAACCTGTTTCGTGATTCAAAATCACATCCCACAGGGGTTCCATCGGCATCAATTTACGGCAACCACAACGCCCCTTGAAAATATGCCACGCTTAATTCGAACCGGCAGCCAGCGAATCATAACAACCCTAACGAACGACATTTGTCAAAAGTGATTCCGTGATTAATCCAAACAACCGGACACCCGTTGCAATCACCATAAACGCTGTCAAACGAGACGACGCGTTAGCTTGAGCGTTTCTCAAGGCGACGTGCAATTGCTTCGGCAGGGATGGGCGTAACGTCAGCGGTGGCCACCAAATCGGTACGAAGGATATCGACTTCTTTCTTACCTGCTGGCATCGTAAACTGCACGATGTACGCACCAATTTGAAGCCCTTGAGCATCATAGACCGGTGGCCAGAAGTCTTCGGCGCGTGTGGCCAGCGCTCGTGCCAGCAACCGTGTCGCTCGTCCAGAGAAACCGCCGAGCACCATCTCCAAGCGCCCTTGAGATTCGCGATGCACGTAGAAAACGAACGCAACTTCCTCGCGCGCTTTATCGTCGCCACAACGAACCCACTTGCCATCGGCGTCTTCGTAATAGATACCAGCTTTGAGGTTTGAATCGCCTTTACTCAGATTCAGCCCCGAAATACACGAGCCCGGGTGCGGGTCGTCATCGCGGTACCGGAGAAAGAACGGAACCGCACGTTCGGCAGAAGTCTCAACGTTGTCCTGACTGGTGAAAGGATCGCAGTTGAAGGCACGTGCCAGCACAATTTCAACGACAGGATTACTCTTGGTCGATCCGATGCCGACAAGTGCTTTGTCACCTTTTGAATCAGAAAACCCGTCATAGACGCTTTTCGCGCGGCGTGACACTTCCGATTCTTCGGCTTGGCCGGGACTCCAGACCAGTGATTGTTTTAGATGTTCCGGTTGAGGAAGGTTATCCGATGTGATCGTGGCCATGTTGCCATCGGACTTACGAAGCTTCGCGGTGCCACCAAGGGTGGTCACTCCGTTGAGTAACTCACCTAACAAAACAGAGTCAGACGCAACGACGTAAGAGACATCCGGATTTTCGGCGGATACATCTTTGCGGACACCAACGCACATCTCTAAACGCTTGCGTCGTGCCAGCAGTTCCCAAAAATTTTCGGGTTCGACCGCGAACAAAGCTCCCGGCAGTTGCTCGGCAGTGGCATGGCCGTGTTCGATCAAAAAGTCACAGAGACGTGAAAGTGCTTTCAGAGGAATGTATTTCACTTCGTTCTTGAGCAACGCAGCGACCTGGTGGCGATCGAGCCCGGTATATTCGACGATCGCTTTAATGGTTCCCGGGCGCTTGCGTGGATCTGGAACGTGACCTAACAATTCGGCTAAACGAAAACTGTACTGCATCTGATTGACTCGAAAAGATGATGGGTGATGTTTGAAACGCAATCAGATGATCACGATTTTGATTGGCCGTAGATCTCTGCAGCGGCGAAACGGCCGAACATGGCGTTGTCTTTAGGTGAAATTAGCAAACGCTAAATTTGCGGGGCCGTAAACTTCATTAGAGCTACGATAAGCGACTCAATGATGGATTCAACCCCTTTCCTCGCAATTGGGCTGAAATCCACCTTAAATTCCGATTTTTGAGCGGTTCTAAGTGCCATTACCCCCCGGTTGTTGGGACAGCAGACTTTAATCAGAAATTCACCAACGATGAATTTTCATCAAAATCCATATAGCTGCGTATTCTTGATCCTGATACCGTCCCTTCGAATCACCAGCAGCCCCACGATTTTTTTGTGGCATTCAGTAATCAACTGATCGAAATTTGGAGCAAACATGAGTAGTCGTATCCCATTGATGATTTTGGCAGCGTTTTTCGCGGTCACCATTTTTGGCGAACTATCGTTTGGCCAGCTAAGGCTACCGTTTCGAGGCAACCAATCTCAGGCTAAAAATCCGGTTCAAGACGGCAACCCACTGAAGCTGACAGAGCGCTCTGGGCCTTGGCTGATTATGTGTGCTTCGTTTTCCGGAGATGCTGGCCAACGCAAAGCCGATAATCTGGCTGATGAGCTTCGTCGCAAACATGGCATGAAAGCCTACGTGTACCAACACGTTTTCGACCACACCGAAAAACTGATTAACAGCGCGATCCCCACTTGGTCCATCGATGAAAATTCGAATTCCGAGCATCATGTCGTTCAGACGAAAATGAAACCCGCAACCGAATCGCATATTGAAGAGTACGCGGTCTTGGTTGGCGATTTCCCCTCTGTTGAAGACGCGCGGGCTCAACGCATGCTGAAAAAAATCAAATCGCTCAGCAGCGACTCGATCGACGCGTCGCTGACGGGAGCCGAAGAGTCGGGGCTTTCAGCTGAACGTATTCGTCATTGGCGTCACCAACCTGAAAACTCGTCTGCCCCACATGCAGAGCACAAAACCGTATTGGGCGCGGCGTTTCTAATGGCCAACCCAAAACTCCCGGAAGAGTATTTTGAGAAAGAGACCGTCGACAAGCTGGTTTTGAAAATGAACAAAGGTGTCAAGCACAGCCTATTGAAGAACCAAGGCGTCTACACCGTCCGCGTTGCATCTTTTCAAGGCGAATCTTCGTTTGACTTAAACACGATCGAAGCCAAAAAGCGCGAATTCAATCTCATGAAGAAGAACAAACAGTCTCTGCGGAAAAGCAAGCTGGTTGAAGCCGCTAAAAAAGCTCACATCCTTACCAATGAATTTCGCAAGCTTGGCGTCGATGCCTATGAATTCCACGACCGTTGCGAAAGTTACGTCTGCATCGGCAGTTTCGATTGGATTGCACGCGAAGATGACAATGGAAACCGAATCCAAAACCCTGAAGTGGTAGCGATGATTAAAAAGTACCGAGGCAAACCCCAAACCATGCCAAACTTGCCGCCGGGCTACCAACCCTACGTACTACCGTCGCTGGTGAATAAGAAAATCACCTGTGATGTTCAGCCAATCCCCGTGTTGGTCCCCAAGGTTGCTCGTCAATCTACCGCATCAAAGTTTCTCAAACGCTGGAACTAGTGCGGTGTTCCAACTTAGAATTAGGGTTGGTGGTAGTGGATGAGGCAACGAGTCCTGCCCCACCTTTCCCCTTTGATTTAGCCATTAGCGCATCGTTTAATGCAGCTGCAGGATTCGTGGCATCATCCACTACCCTAAAATTTAGACGCGAGCGCTGCACTAAGTTTCTAACAGCTCTCCAGAGTCGTCAAATCAATAGTCAGCCGCATGTTACAATGCGGCTGACTTTTTTAATTTAAACAAGCAAAAAACAACCACACTAGCGGAAACATGATTCTCTATCTGACAAAAGATTTGATGCTGGCGTCCAATGTCCGATCAGTCGCCAGCAGCGCGAACATCGATCTGAAGATTGTCCCCAGCGCTGATAAACTCGTGGAAGCAGTAAAGTCAAACGATGCCGACGGGCACGAGCTGGATAAAGTCCTGGTGGATTTGCAAACGCCCGGACTGGCCGCCGATCAATTTGCTGATATCGTCGCTGAGTGTCGACTTTGTTCAGCGCCCGTCGTGGGATATGCGCAACATGTCTATGTAGACTTAATCGACGCCGCTAAATCAGCCGGATTTTCGGCCGTGTACACGCGCGGTCAAATGAACGGGAATGTTGCCGCCATCCTGAATCAATAAAGCAACCGGCGGATCGGATCTTAAAATGGCCAGCGCTTGCCGATCGCCTTGGCTTGCAATTGGACCAATTCCTTGATGCTGCCTTTGGCCAACTTGATCAACGATGCCAATTCCTTTTCTGAGAAGGTGGCTTCTTCGCCGGTGCCCTGAATTTCGACGAATTGTCCTTTTCCCGTCATGATCACGTTCATATCGACGGCCGCCGCGAAATCCATCGGATAATCCAAATCGGACACCGGTACTCCGTCCACGATGCCAACACTTATCGCGGCAACGGTGTCGCGTAACGGGAACTTCTTGGGATCAGGCAGTGTTTTCTTAACAGAAATCAACGCATCCACCAGCGCGATCATTCCGCCGGTGATGCTGGCGGTACGCGTCCCTCCATCGGCTTGCAAAACGTCGCAATCGACGGTGATCTGCCGAGGGCCAAGCGCTTCTAAATCGGCGACAGCGCGAAAACTGCGTCCAATCAACCGTTGAATTTCAGTCGTTCGACCATCGACTTTGTTTCGGTCGCGGCGCTTACGGGGACTGGTACTGCCGGGTAGCATGTTGTACTCCGCGGTGATCCACCCCTTACCGGATTCCTCCATCCATGGTGGAACTTTCTCGTCAATGCTGGCGGTACACAACACAACCGTTTCACCGCTTTGGTACAGGACGCTGCCAGCTGTTTTGTTTGTGAAGTTGCGTTTAATTTTGACGGGACGAATTTCGTTGGGCCGACGTGACATAATTTCCATCTGCTAGAGGTTGTAAGGAATTGTAAAGATCGCCGTCATGATCTTATGACATCTAGATGTGCTGGCAACCGACTTAAGGACTTTCTGTCAGTCTTCACAGCGCCCGTTTTGTCAATATTAGAATTGACCTAACCCGACAGCAGCCCTAAGGTTGCCCGATGAACAAGCTGTTTTCCATTTTGCTGTTGTTCTTATCTGGTGCGACTGTTTACTTGCCCGCGCGATCGGCGCAGGCTTGGCAGTCGCCGGAAGCAGAAATCGTCGTTCTTAAGAACCATCAGACGATCCAAGGCATCGTCCAACGGCAACCAGAAAAAATCTCCGTGCGATTGCCGTCGGGAAGCCTGATCGTGTTGCCCGAGTCACGGGTGCTGTTGATTGGTCAGACATTGCCCCAAGTCTATTGGGAGCTGGCGGCACGGACACGATCAACAGATTCCAAAGGGCAGATCGGCGTATATAAATGGTGTGTGCGCAATAACCTGTTTGACGAAGCGGCCAACCACCTGTTAATGCTTCAAGAGATGGACATCCCCGCCAAAACGCTGATGCAATTAGATGTCAGTTTGCAGATCACGAAGAAACGGCACTTGCAATCCCAGCAAAAGAACGTCGCCGCGCACACAAATGCGGAAACAGTGCCGCAGAAACATCCGGCCCCCAACGCCCGATGGCAGGGTGATCAAACGATCGAAATCCCAAACCTTCATGACACCGCGCAAGCCAGCACCAGCACAAATCGGCAACCAACGATCGACGAATTTGGAAACCAAGTCGACCGGAATGTGCAGCTGGTCTCCTGGGACCAACCGATAACTGAAACTACTCAGCCCAGTGAAACACTGATCACTGACGAAACCCTTCGTCGGCGGTTGGGCGCGACTGAATCCCTTTCCTACGCGGCTTTGGATCGGTTGACTCGTTCGATGCCCAACGGCGCGGTCGGTTTGTTCCGAAAGCAGGTCGAACCACTGCTACAGCAGGCTTGTGCCAGTTGCCATCAATCTGGATCCTCTGATAGCGCGTTCGAAATTTTTCAAGGCAACAACGGTGCGATCAATCGACGGATGAGTCAAAAGAATCTTTTTCAAGCACTGAATTTGGCTGACCGAACGCGCCCCGCACAAAGTCAGCTGATGCGATACGCGACCGCAGCCCATGGAAACCAATCGCACCCAAGCTTCCAATGGCAAGACGCCCAGTTGAACGTGGTTAAGCAATGGTTGATTATGATCAGCGACAACCCGTTTTTGCCGCTTGATAAATTCGCGCCTGATCAGGACGAAGCAGCACAACCGCCTCGGCTGGCGACGCCGAAAGCTGTGGATCAAGATGCTGCCTTTGCCAAACGGCTGCCAGTCAATTCGCCGGCGTCTAAATCGGAGGCAGAAGAAGCCGCGAGCCTTCCTGCTGGGAAGGCCGATCCTTTCGACGCTGACACCTTTAATCGTAAATTCGGCGTTCGATAGCAGAAGCTCCAGATACGGGAATCCGGTAGGTCGCGTGGTACGTTAGCCTCGCGTTTTGCCCTCTGGCATCACCTTTTTGCATCTCCAAACTGGCCGCCCGGTACTGCTCAACCATCTTCCTATGCTCCGGCATATGGTTTAAAAAACTGGAATCTCCCACCCGCGCATACGGTAAACAACTTGGCCTCTCTTCCTCCCCAAACACCCATCATTGACCCCGACAGTCCAAATTTCCTCGACCGTTGGGCGGCCGTCATTCTAATTGTGTTGGGACTACTACTTCCGGTGTTGGCGTACGGCACCTTCAACGCGCTCAAGGTGCAGTCTTCGGATTTGCGTCAATGGCTGCCCCAGGGCTACGAAGAATCCAAGATCTACGACGAGTTCAAGTCTCGATTCGGCGAAGACGAAATGATCGTCGCCAGTTGGGAAGATTGCAAAATTGAAAACCCGGAAGTCTTGGAGCTTCAAGAAACGTTGGCAGCTCTCTCCGACGAAGAAGGCCCGGTCTTCAATCGTGTCACCAGCGGTGCTGTCATTCGCAGCCAGATCATGGCCTCCGGTGCCAGCCGATCGGCGGCCACGCGTAGGTTAGACGGACTGATGGTCGGTGAAGACGGCGAAACGACTTGTGTGATCGCGTTTCCCAACCTGAGAATTGCCGACAAACGCCGGTGGCTGGTCGAGCAGTTTTACGAAATCGCCGAAGAGAAACTGGGACTCAGTAGCGCCCAATTGCATCTCGGCGGACCGACGGTCGATGGTGCTGCGATTGACACCGAAAGCCAGAAGGCGTTGCGGCGATACCTTTGGTTATGCCTTGTGACCGTTTCGACATTGGCTTGGTATCGCTTACGAGACGTTCCGTTGACGGCTTTGGTTTTGGTCTTCTCCGGCATCAGTGTCGCCGCGTCATTGACAACCCTGTATTTCACCGGCGGCAAAATGAACCTAACGATGGTCATGTTGCCGGCGTTGATATTCGTGCTGGGCGTGTCCGGTTCGATCCACATGGTGAACTATTACCGCAAAGCATCCGCCAAAGGCGCGAAACATCATTCGGCGTTGGTTGCGATCCGCGACGGATGTTTCCCCGTATTACTCTCCTCCCTGACGACGGCCATCGGATTGATGTCGCTGTCCTCGAGTCAAATCAAGCCGATTCAGCACTTCGGCGTTTACAGTGCGATTGGCGTGGTAATTTCAGTGCCGATCATCCTACTGGCGCTGCCTGCCACGTTGCATTTATTTAAAGGACGAATAAGTCGGCGGTTTTCAACCCAAGGTGATTTAGAAAAACGCGAGCGTGAATCTGGTGTCAGCCGTTCGATGTCGATTTTGATCAACTACGTTTGCCGCTACAACCAGCTGATCGTGATCCCGTCTTTAATTGCGTTAACGCTGCTGGGCACGGGAATCGTAAACTTGAAGGCTTCGGTCAAGCTGCAAAACCGATTTTCTTCTCGCGCCAAGATCATTCAAGACTACCAATGGTTGGAAGCCCATCTGGGCCCCTTAGTGCCGATGGAGATCATGCTGTCTTTCAGTCCCGAATCTGATCTGACCGAGTGGCAAGAAATGCAGATGGTTCAGTCGATCGAACGGGCCGTAAAACAAACCACCGCCGTCAACGCGACTTGGTCGGCGGCCACCTTCGAGCCACCGACGCCTCGGGGACGACGACTTCCGGACCTGATTAAACGCAAGGCCACGATCGACTATTGGCAACGCGCATTGCCGGAGTTGGAAAAAGCGAAATTGCTTAAACGCATCGGGGATTCCAACTGTTGGCGCATCAGCTTGCGCGTCGCGGCGCTCAATGATATCGACTACGGATCATTTTTAAAAACGGTCGAACAGAACGTGCAGAATCAACTGGTGTTCATGGACCAGCACGGTGTATCAGCCCAAATTACTGGCGGCATCCCGCTAATCTACAAAGCACAACGGCAGATTCTCAGGGATCTTATGATCAGTTTTGTAACTGCGTTTGTTTTGATAACCTTCGTTTTTATCTTCGTGCTCAAAAGTATCCGCGCCGGTTTGATTGCCATGGTGCCTAATATCTTCCCGTCGGTCGTCGTATTTGGGACCATGGGCTGGCTTGGATACTCGATCGAAATTGGATCGGTGATGACGGCAAGCGTCGCATTGGGCGTCGCCGTGGACGATACGATCCACTTTCTGACTTGGTTTCGACGTGGCACCAAGAACGGGCTGTCGAGATACGCGTCGATCCGATTTGCGTTTCAACACTGCGCCAAAGCAATGATTGATACTTCGCTGATTTGCGGACTGGGCGTCTTCCCGTTCCTGTTCAGCATGTTCATGCCATCGGCAAAATTCGCGCTGATGATGGGCGTCCTGCTGTTGACCGCCCTTGTCGGTGACCTGTTTCTATTGCCCGCGATTCTTGCCGGTTCCGCGGGAAAGCTGTTTGCGAAGAAGAACTTTCCCAAGAGCATGTCGAAGAAGCAATAACCACCGTTGGCGGCGCGCGAGAGAACAATCCGGCCCGCACATTCGTCATCACCCATTTAATTGGACTTAGCGTACTGCGCGCTTATCTGCGCCGTATATTCACTTACCCGATAAGTCGGTAGCCGCAGGTCTGCAGCTTCCATCGGCTTCTTCCTTTCATCAATTCTTACAGCTAAATTCATGACGCCATACTTCTTTGGAGAAACGCAGCAACAACTCTTTGGTGCGTTGCATCTTTCGCCAGCGAGCAAGCCAGAAGTCTACCGGACCGCTGTGATCTGCCCACCAATCGGCCAAGAGTATATTCGCAGCCATTGGTGTTTGAGGTTGCTGGCGCGACAGCTGGCCCGCAAGGGAATCAATGTCCTGCGACTGGACTATCGTGGAATGGGCGATTCGGCTGGGAACAGTGAAGAAACATCTTCGATCAAACAATGGCACCACGATGTGCACAGCGCGATCGACTTCGCCTGTGAAAAAACCAACAGCCAGAATGTGATGCTGATCGGCCTTCGATACGGCGGTGCAATCGCATCCTCCGTTGCGGCAGAATCATCGAAAGTCAATTCGTTGATTCTCTGGGAACCCGTCATCGACGCGACCGAATATCTTCAATCGCTGCGCGCGATGCACAAACAGATGGTCGATTTGTGGGTCTGTAAACTCCAAACACCCAACGACAGTGATCGAGAAGAGATTTTGGGTTCAATCTACAGCCGGCAGTTGCTTGATGAACTGGAAAACACAGCAGTAGATTTGGACACCATCAACCAACCGCAATTCATCGTTGATTTATTCGATCGCCGCAGCGCTTACTCCGTTAACGAGATGCAACGATTCATGCCGGTCGAGGACGAAAATTCCTGGACAAACTTACAAATGCTAGAAACGAGCTGGCTGAGAGCATCAACGGGGCGCCAAATCACTTTGATGGCGGACGAAATGTTCTGCCGCTTAAGCGAGTTCAAACAGCTTGGAGCAAACCAAAGTCCGGCCGCTTCATCTACGGCACCACTGCTCGGCGGCGACCTGACGGTTCCAACGGGGACCGCTTCGCTGCGGTAAGCGCAATCCGGGCTTTCGCTAAACCATTTTTCTTTTTCACCCTGACTATCCATGCAAGAAACTGTAATTCAATTTGGCCCCGACAAAGGATTGCTCGGTATTTTGACGACGCCCGCGGATTCAGCGCGTGTCGCCGGAGCTCCCATTGCAGTTATCATCAACGCTGGAATTGTGCATCGCATCGGTCCCTTCGGTCTTCACGTTAAACTGGCTCGGCAATTGGCCGAGGCCGGTTTTGCGACGTTGCGTTTGGACCTTTCGGGTTTGGGCGATAGTCTTCCCAGGACCGAAAAATTAGGTGATGAGAATCGCGCTGTGCTTGATGTTGTCGACGCTCTGGACTGCCTTGAAGCGCAACACGGTTCCGATCGCTTTGTCATCATCGGACTATGCAGCGGAGCCTACAACGCTCATCAAGTCGCTATCAATGACGATCGCGTTGTCGGAGCGGTGTTCATGGACGGGATCGTGTTCCGCACCGCCGGATACTTTTGGCGGCATACCGTTGGACGTCTGTTGAAGCCAAGAACCTATCGTAACGTACTCAAACGTCGCAAACTTGCCAAGACTCACGCGTGGATCACCGAAGATGCTGGAGCAGAATTGGCAGAAAGCGAGTTCTTTTTCGCAGATGACATTCAGCAATCCGAAATCAGTTCGCAGCTGAAGAATCTTAAACAGCGCGACGTTTCGATGTTGTTTATGTACACCGATGGATACGACGACGTCTGCGGCCGTGGCCAGTTCCGTGAAATGTTTGCCATTTCTCCCGATGACCAAGTTCAAGTCGAATACTTCCCCAAGAGCGAACACACGTTTCGTGTCGTCGAAAATCGCGTCGCCGCCTGTACACGCATCGCAAATTGGTTCCAAGGGCGATTCGGCGAGCACGTTGAAGGCAACAAGCAGGCCGTGAAAGAACTGGTTTAGAAGGGCCGACTCAGCTCTCAATTAACCACGCGCGGAGCCGAAGCCGGGTTAGCGGCCAAGGCGGCGAAAACAGGATCAGCCTTTTCCCGTAAATCATGGCCGTTATTAAATAGCTCGCACACGCCGTGCGGAAGCTGGTCTTTGAGCTTCTGCCAGCGCTCTGACTCCATCGGACGATCATCGAGATCACGAATAAACACCGCTGCGACGCTGTTCGGATTCTTGCGGCAAATCTTTCGATAGATCTCCGGGTCCTTTTCTCCTGAATCTCCGATCAAGATATACCGTCGTAGCGGGAGATTCTCTATCAAGCGCTGGATGGCAACGCGCTTCCCCTGGCGGCGAATGATAACCTTCTTCAATAGCTGATCCCGGAGCCGGAAGTTTCGCAAGTGCATTGTGCCGACAGGAAACTGGTGCACTGATTTCAGCTCATCCAATGAAGTGAACAGCTGCCACGGGCTAGAGGACACATAGTGAAAACAGGTCCCTCCCTCGGCCCAGTTACGATAGGTCTCCGACATCCCATGTACCGATTCAAATTCGCGCAGAAACGTGTTGTTGAGCAACTCCCGTTTATTGGTGACGTCGGACTCTTTAATCGTGTCGTCGATATCAGAAATAATGCTGACGCCGTTACTGGGAAGTAGATGGATTTCGCACGAAGACTTCGCGTCCTCTCCGATCACATTGGCTTGAAAGGGAATCGGATTGGAATGCCCATACTGTTCTTGCAGCGATTGGATCAAATCGTGTTCGACCGTCAGCCATTCTTGAAATCGACCGTTACGTTTGGTCTTTCTCTTGAGGTCAATTCGGAGATCGCCCAACCCGACCGCCACTCTCTCTTTGGTGTCGCACTCGGCCATGAACGGAGTGACGCGATTGAGGAACGTTTCGCACTCTAACTCCTCGGGAGACGCCTGCATCACACCGCCAAGCATCTTGATCAACATTTTCTGCCGGCGATTGAACACGACGGGCCCATGCCACACGACCCCCGAAATATAGATTTTCCATTGCCCCGTGGCAGAACGTAGTCCGTAGCCGGGATATGCTTTTATATGGACGGTCGGATTGTTGGCGGCGTTACTAATGTTGGCGTCACGTTTAAACAAATAAGAATGGCGGCTGTTCGCACATCGAAGGCTTAATTTAGTCTACCCGATTAAAGAAAAACTGATACGACGAAAAAAAGCGACTCGAAAGTCGCTTTGGAGTTTTTCAGTTTTGGAGTTTTTCAGTTTTCGTTCGAGAAACTAAATACCCTAGTCCCACCACCACTGACTGTCCTGGAGATCATCAAAGGTGATGTCGTCTTTGATTTCGTTGATCTTTCCTTCGGAGTCAATTTTGACGACGTCAGAATTCAGTGCCAGTCGGGGCTGAATATTTACACCACCGCCAATGGGCGTCATGATCGCACCGCCCTTGACGACAACATTGACAACGGGGTCGACTTTTGTGGGAGCGTTTGAATTTTCAACCGACGCGATTGATTCGTCCATGAAAGTTTCCACGTTCCATTGAGCGTCCTCGTACAGCCCCATTTTCTGGATGTAGGCCGCAGCGATCGAGAGGTCGATCAGGTTTCGCAGTTCAGCAAACAGTGGACGGACTTTCGCCAAATTGTCATAAGCTTTGGTGAAAGACGTCGTGAACTTTCGGCTGGCTTTGTTAGCACCACCGGTGCGGCTGCGTTGGCCTTGCGCGGAAACGATTTCGTCTTCACCTACCAGTTTGACTCCCGAACCCGACAACTGCATTGCGTATTTGTCATCTGAAAGCGAAACATTGTCATAGTTGGGTTGGAAGAACCAACGCTGAAGTCGGTTACCCGATCGCAAAGTGGCTGCTTCGATGAAGCTGGTGATGTTGACCGGAGGTTGCTCAAGCCCGATACCGATAAGTTTCATGTTGTAGTCCGCTTCGACCAACACTTGAGCGAAGTGAGTCTTGGGCGACACGCCAGTGATCGTAATCGTCTGGTGTCCAAGTGCTTCTCGGAACAAGTTGGCAACATCAAAGCGCTGGTTGAGGGTGACCGCACCAAGGTTGCGCTGGGCCTTAGCCATACGTTTGAGTCCATCTTGAGTTGGGTCAATCGAAACAGCGATCAGCGGCGTTTTCTCTCCGCTGGGCGAAAACGCGCGAAGGGCAACGATGAGATCTTGCAGTTGTAAAGTCGCACTCCCTGTTTCCATTCCGACAATGCGATTTTCGGCAGTGCGAAAATATCCTTCAGCCGGTCCCGCAATGACAATGTCTTGCGTCTCTGGGTAGTAAAAAACATGAGACAGGCGAGTCATACCGGCAAGGTATTGCATGTCATCTGGGATCTTTTTGCCAGACTCCAACAGCGCTTTGACTTGCTGCTCAAGTCTTCGCAAAGACACCTTACGAAGCTTGCTCGGCTTTTGCAGATCTTGGTCAACGATTTTGCGAGCGGCATCTAAACGCTGCATCGTCAATCTACCTGATGGATCCGTCGTTGTACGTGCTGACAGCACGCCCTCGGCATCGATTTCGATACCGCCCGGAGTTGCACCACCTCCGTCGCCGCCTCCGCCACCGCCACCGCCGGCCTGTGCCCAGACAGGTTGCGCGACTAAGGCAATCGCCGCTAAAAGGATGGCTGCGCAAATGTGATTGATGTGGGCACGCATTATGTAGTCTCTCCGTTAGTCGGCTGAATTGCTCGGTTTGGTGGTTGGCACCACTGGTTTATTTTCGCTATTTTTGCCGCCAAAGTGCAGTCAAAATCGCCGCAGTGTTGGTGCTAGGGCAATAGGTATTTCCAGTGTAATAATAATCGCCGGGCTCGACGTTGAGCATTAAAATTTGAGGTTTATGCCGTTTACCGAAGCCGTCCGGCGCCGCAGCGGTCAAAAATGCCGTTTTTTACGTTTATTCATCGCCGACGCGGGCGCTGAAAATAGAGCGATTGCTATAGGGAACCTTACGCGCCCCAATTTCTCACTAAATTCAGCAAGGCATAATCGCGCTAATTGGCTTTTTCTGAGCTCTCGGCGCTGAGCACTTCATGCAAGTGGAAGTGGTGTTTGCCTAATTTCCCGCCGTAATTCCCCGCGCTGATCGAAACAACTCCCTCGCCAACGGCGGAGTGAATTCCAATTCGAATGGCTTCGGCAACGATCTGGAAGTCGATCCCGTCGATCACAATCTCGTAAACGCATTGAGCATCCCGATGGACCAAAGAATCGACACGCCCTCGTAGCGTCGGGCAATACTGGTGCGAAGTACTAGCGATCATCGACGCATATTTGGATCCGACTTTGCTCCCACTGCGCACCACACCTCCCGGGAAAGGCGTTATCACACCGGGAAGTTCTGCGATCGCATCGACGGCCTTTTCGGCGGCTTTTAAACCCGTCATTTGGTCGATGGACTGGATCAGAAAGTTCCCGCCAGCCACGCCCTTGCCAACCCCCAAGCTGTCTTCGCAGAAAAATTCGCCGTCCATCACGGGCACTCGCCAAAACCGACGCTCACGCAGTAACTTACTTTTTTGGAATCCGTCGCCAAAGAATCTGAGATGGCTGCCAAGCGGGATACGCTTCTGCGGTTCGGGGAGGGGAGTCGTGGAGTCTTCTTCGGCAGCTTCCTTTTTTGCAGATTGTTGACTCGAGGCAGCCGAAACCTCTTGGGCATATTCTTGCTCGGTATATCCGTCGTACACCGCCGAGGTAGCACAGGTCATCAAGCACTGCCCGGCACGAGTGGCGACGGCCTTCGCTAAAGCATCCGTGGAAAATCCAAACGCAAGTATCGAGGCTCCAACACGGCCATCGAAGGTTTCTTCAGGGGCAAGATACCTCTCCAGCCCAACTTCGGCATCGCACTGAATTACGGAACTTCCATATCCCGTGAATTCACGGACTCCCGCGTCGAGCCATCGTTGAGTTGCGGCGGTAACGATCAGTCTGGTGTACCGCATCCCGAAGCCTTCGGCAAATGTATCTTCGATGATGGTTTGGTCGATATTCAAGTTACGGTTCTGGGATTTTTCAAGTTGCAGCAAAGGAAAGCACACCGCCACGCGCAGATTGCCGCTTTGCATCTTCTTCGTACAAACAGTATGGCGAAACCAGCCCGCGATTGGAACGACCGATCAAAACATTTTGGGAAGCTCCCGGTTTCCAAATCTTGGGTTTTTCCGGCATGGAGGTTATCATTTTGCGATGAATTCCAACGCATCACGCCGCCGCCCAGTGCTCATTGCCATCGCCCAGAAGTTTGTACGATGGTTTTTTAGGTTCTCGATGATTATCGGGGTGAAGGTGCGAGTTCATCGTCTTGAAAATTTCCCCGAAGTCTCATCATCGGGCGGCCCCTTGTTGGTTTGCGCGAATCATCAAAGTAACCTCGACCCAATGCTGATGGGCGTCGTCTGCCCGGTTCCAATCAATTATCTGGCAAAGAATTCTCTGTTTAATTTTGGGCCGTTGGGTTGGTTTTTGAGTTGGAACGACTCAATTCCTCTCAACCGCGCGGCGGGAATCGCAGGCATCAAAGAGACGTTGAAGCGTTTGAAGAAGGGCGAAGCGATCCTTATCTTTCCCGAAGGGTCAAGATCTCCCACCGGGGAGCTACAGCCCATCAAGCAGGGGTTTTGTGCGCTTGCCAGACGAACAGGTGCTCCGATTTTGCCCACTGGAATCGCAGGCAGCCGTGACGCGTGGCCGCCAGGAAAAGGACCAAGTTTCGGCAACGTACACGTCGAAATTGGAAACGTGATTCGTTCCGAAACCTATCAACATTGGTCCGACGAAGAATTGGCCGCCGAAGTGGGAAAACAGATCGCAGCCCTGATCGCGGCGGCAGAGTCTCGCCGCGGCGGGCAATTCAAAAAAACAGGCTAATCCTCTTTCGGCCTATTGCAGCGTTACGTCTGTGCAGCGTTACGTCTTAGTCTTAGGGTAGTGGATGAGGCCACGAATCCTGCAGCAGCATTAAACGATGCGGCATTTAACGATGCATCAAAGGGAAAATCAAAAGGTACAGGAGGGGCAGGACTCGCTGCCTAATCCAATACCTCCAACCCCAAATCTAAGGCGGAACATGGCACTAGGCCTCTTTCTTTAACAAGGGCTCTGACAGGTTCAAAGAGTCCATAAACGTGTTCTGCAGCTCGAAGAATGAGTCGATCAATTCTTCCGGCGAAACGTCAGGAGGTCCAGTCACCAAAATTTTGTTGGGCTGGATCGTTATCTTCGTGCGAGTCCCCGCGACACCGATCTTGCACCATGTTATGTCTTTGTCGTAGTCAATTTCAACTTCTTCACTTTCGGCATCTTCGACGCGATCAATAATGTCTTCCAAATCCAAATCCGTATCCGTTGCGACTTGAAGTTGATTGAAGTCCGTTTCAAAGACCTTTGCAAATTCCGATCCCGTAATCGCGTCGGCGGCGCTGATCTGACGGATGCAACGCCGCACCCATACCTTTCGGTTATCGTCCTCGATGGGCACTGCGGTGACTTCATAGATGAATGCCGGCGTCGTGATCACGCCAATACCGTCAACAGGCCCGTCGGCCGTCAGTTCTTTTCGTTTGAAACTGAAATTGGATCTCAGTTTGGCGAAAGTCGCTTGAAGGTTTTCGTCCAAGTGCTCAAACGCCAAATCGTTGAGGTACTTTTGACTGAGCGGAACTCCCTTTTTAGGGGTTGAGGCCGTTTTCGAAATTCCTTTGAGGTCTTTCAAGGCAACGCGCTGTTGAGCGATTAACAGAATTTCGGGCGTGGCGTCTGACATAATCGATTCTAAAAACAGGGGGCAAACAGTTAGATTATCGGCCTATTTTCTCAAATCGTAAAGCCGTGAGCGCTGTCGAGCAGCGTCTGTGTTTTTCAGACCGCTAGTTTCGCACAAACGACGTGCTTGAGAGGCGCCGAATCAGCCGTCGCACCTCTAGCACGCTGATCGTTGATAGCAGACGGGAGGCGGGGAGGCCGGTCTGCTGCATAATCTCATCGAAACCCGTTGGTTCGCTCCGAATCGCTTGCAGTATCGCCCTTTCTTGATCGCTTAGTTTTAATTCAGCAGGATGCTTGATGGTTTCTGGCGTTTCTCCCGGAGCCGCCTCACGGGGGACCGCATCAACCAATGGACCCAGTTGTTCCAAAACGTCATCGACCGAACGAACCAAGGTCGCACCGTCACGAATCAACTGGTGACAACCGCGCGAATTTTGACTGTCGATTCGACCCGGCACAGCGAATACCTCACGACCTTGCTCCATCGCCAACCGCGCCGAGATTGCCGCGCCGCTACGATCGCCCGCCTCAACCACGATCACTCCCAACGACAAACCTGTGACGATTCTATTGCGTCGTGGAAAGCAACCTGACTGAGGTGATTGTTCGGGAAGCGCTTCACTGATCACGGCGCC
>CALDEW010000553.1 GCA_937942355.1 uncultured Pirellulaceae bacterium
ATAAAGACAGCGTCTTCGTCGGTCGCCGCGATCAGCCGAAATCCTATGGCGTTTCACGGTCCGAGTTCGTCGCCAATGTGATCAAAACGCTCGACGAAATGCAGCAGGGGATGTTCGACCGCGCACTTGCTTTGCGCGAAGAAAACACGCGTTCGATCAAATCATGGGACAAGTTTCAAAAATACTTCACTCCCAAGAACAAAGACAAACCGGAGATCCACGGCGGATTTGCCGAATGCTATTTCGTGGACTGCCCTGAGGTGGATGAGAAACTCAAACCGCTGAAGGTCACCCCGCGCTGCATTCCGGTGGACGTGGAACATGAAGAAGGCGTCTGCATCTTCACGGGACAGAAAACGAAGGTCAAAGGGATCTTTGGCAAATCGTATTGATTTTTGTTTTGGTTAATGGGGATACGAAATTCAATTTCCAATTTTCCATTTCTAATCTCAGATTTTTGATTCGAAATTTGAAATCAGAAATCTCAAGCCCCTCTCCCCGAATCCGTCTTCACTCCTCAGGAATCTGTTTTGGGTGACATAACACAACATCGACCGGTACTGCTGATCGTCGCCATGGTCAGTCGTTACGTCGATGCGCTCTCATGGAGCATCGAACAGCTTTCGAAAACGCATGGTCCGGTCGCGCTGGAAAGCCCTGTCTATGATTTCGTGGAAACGGAATACTATCAAAAGACAATGGGCGACGATCTTAAGAAACAATTTGTCGCCTTCGAGCAATTGGTTTCCCCCGAAGCAATCGTCGCGTCGAAGATAAATTCGAATCAACTGGAAATTCAATTCGCTGATCAAAACGAATACGCCGAGCAGCGCCCCGTGAACCTTGACCCCGGCTACATCAGCGAAGCCAAACTCGTACTCGCCACGACCAAGGACCGCGACCACCGACTTTATATCGCCGACGGTATCTTTGCCGAAGTTACGTTGCACTATCGCAGCAAAGCCTGGTGCAGCAGTCGTTGGACTTACCCTGATTATCAACGCGCTGACTTTCAGCAATACTTCACCAAGTGTCGCCTACACTTGCGGGACCAATACCGAAAGAACGTCCGATCGTAGTGCGACATATTAATCTGGTAGCTGAAAATTGCCCCGCGTTGCCATTTACCCAAACGCTCAGCAACTGTATCTTCCAAATGTCGGGCCTTGCATTAAAATTTTGGCCGCTGCAGCAAGCATTGACTCCGTTAAATTAGAAACACCAGTTTCGCTGTTCTGGATATTAGCTGATGAAAATCGTAGGGATCACTACTCGAGTCGCTGTCGTTGTCACCGTAATGGCGACTCTTGGGTTTTCTTTGGGTTGTGACAATCCAGTCAGTTTCTTCAATCTCTTGCTATCATCTCCGATTCAAAATTCCGCTAGCGGTTTGATACTCGAGGATGGCGAACAATCGGAATCGGCGCCAAAATTTCCTCCGGCAAAAGACTTGGTCAAGGACTGGGAAAAACCGGACATTGCGCTGTTTGTCTCCGGTCGCTTGCATGGATACATAGAACCCTGCGGATGTACGGGCTTGGACAAACAAAAAGGCGGCTTACTCCGTCGACGCACTTGCCAAAAGATCCTGCTAGAACGTGGCTGGGATTTGGTCAGTATTGATGCCGGAAATCAAATCCGCCGTGCCGGTCAACAAGCGAGACTCAAGCTCCGCACCACCTACGAAGCCCTTTGCAAAACGATGGACTATTCAGCGGTTGGTTTGGGAGTCGATGATCTTAAACTTGACCCGGTCGATATGTTTCAAATCATGGCCGATGTTGTCGAAGAAGAAAAAAGTCCCTTCGTTTGCGCTAATGTCAAAGTGCTGGTCGAAACTACGCCCAACCCGTTCCGGGTAATCGAGCGCAATGGCAAAAGAATCGGAATCACGATGGCCGTCGGCGACGAACATTTGGAAGAACTTCGTCGCAAAGATGGCTTGGAGGTTCAAACCGTTTCGGAGGGATTGTCGGCGATCGCGCGGCCCATGCTGGCCCAGAAGTGTGACGTCAACATTTTGATGCTGCAGTCGGACCCCGAAACCTGCAAAAAGATCGCCAACAAGTTCCCAATTTTCGATCTGCTGATCACCTCAGGTGGTGCTGGAGACCCGACGCTTCAACCGGTGATTGTTAATACCGGCAAACACACAACACAAATCATCCAAGTCGGCGTCAAAGGAATGTACGCCGGAATCATCGGCATCTACGAAAAAGGTGGAAAGAAATCACTGAAGTACGAACGAGTCCCCATGGACGCGCGTTTCGTTGATGCGGTCGAAATGCGGCAAGCATTTCTTAACTACCAAAACAGTTTGAAATTGCTCTGGGAACAGGGCCAATTTGAGGACATCAAACCTCGCCGCCACCCCAGTGGCAGCAAATTCGTTGGCTCGGCCGCATGTGCCGACTGCCACGAAGCCGAATTCGAAATCTGGGAATCAGGTGTCGATGGCAACGGAGGCCCTCACGAAAAAGCCACTCGCGATTTAACGGATCCCGGAGAACGGACTTGGGTCAAGCGAAACTTCGATCCCGAATGCGTGAGTTGTCACGCCGTAGGCTGGAACCCACAGCAGTACTATCCCTACGAAACGGGCTTCACCGATCTGGTGGCTCACGACCATTTGACCGGTAACGGTTGCGAAAATTGCCACGGACCGGGATCGGCTCACGTTGAATCCGAAGAATCTGGCGAAGAGAGCGTAGAACTTCGTAAAGCGATGATTGTTACCAAGGCAGAAGCCAAAGCTAACTTGTGTTTGTCGTGCCACGATCTGGACAACAGCCCTGACTACGCATTGGCCGAAGACGGCTTTGAAAAGTTTTGGCCCGCGATTGCTCACGGCGATGACGACGAATAAAACGTTCGTCGAAACGCTTTTCATGTGGATCACAGGCTTGAAAATCACGTTTGCCACGTTGTTATTTTGCCCCATACAAAACATACTACGGGCATGTCTGATCGTCCGAACAATTCGAAACGCGCGCTTGAGCTAACCGGTAAAACGATCGGCGACTATTTAATACTTCGTCGGTTGGGGCGCGGAGGTATGGCGGACGTTTTTCTGGCACGTCAGATTTCTCTTGACCGTTCGGTCGCCTTCAAAGTTCTTCATGCCGACCTTGCCCGCGATAACAATTACGTCGATCGCTTCAAACGCGAAGCGCGTGCTGCCGCCGCGCTGGTCCATTCGAACATCGTCCAAATCTTCGAAGTCGGCCAGCACGAGGATATTTACTTCATTGCTCAGGAGTACGTGGCCGGCAGAAACCTCAAACAGTTTCTGATGAGAAACGGGGCCGTTGAACCGCCGCTGGCAATGGAGATTCTGGCGGGCACCGCTCAAGCCATTCAGAAAGCCGATGAATTTCATGTTGTGCACCGCGACATAAAACCCGAAAACATCATGTTGTCAGAAAAGGGCAACGTTAAGGTCACCGACTTTGGACTGGCTCAAGTGCGTAGTGACAGCTCCGATCAGGCACTGACCAAGGTCGGTATCACGATGGGAACGCCGCTGTACATGAGCCCCGAACAAGTCGAAGGTGGCGCGTTGGACGTACGCAGCGACATCTATTCGATGGGCGTGACGGCTTATCATATGCTGTCTGGTTCGCCTCCGTTTGAGGGCGACAACCCGCTGGCTATTGCGATGCAGCAGGTGAAGAACGATGCGACAAAGTTAGAAACGTTGCGGCCAGATCTTCCAAAATCCCTGTGCGATCTGGTGCACCGGATGATTGAGAAGAGCCCCGCAGACCGCCCACAGAATGCGGGCGCTATCCTTGCCGATCTCAAACAGATCAACATCGACCAAGACTACGACCTTTCCAACGTCGACTTCCGCCGTTTGAAGACTCCTCTGCCGGCGGACGGCAACTCGCAGGTCAGGAAACTACAGCTGGCGATGGAGGGGAAAGCCATTTCTGGTCCCGGCAAACGCGTCTTGTCGGTAATCGGAATGATTGGATTATGCTTGGCGGGTTGGTTCGGTGGCAGTTATTTGGCTAACGCGCTGGCCCCAAGTGATCCTTTGAAGGTTGAACAGATTGTCGAATCACCAATTCCCCAACAGGAATCGGTCGACAAACAATACGAGTCTGCCTATTGGGAAATTTATGATCTAGAAGACGATCAAGAAGTTTCAACCAAAGAAGCTTATTGGCAATCTGTGATCAATTACTTCCCGATTGAAGAAGCGGGGGATGCGGCGAATAAAACCGAACTGTATCATCGCCGCGCCAAATCTAGGTTGGGCGAGCTTTACTTGCAGGAGCAGCGTTTTGAGCAAGCCGAGGCGATCTACCAAGAGTTTTCCAATCTCAGTGATATCGACAAGAGCTTTCGAGTCACGGGACTTTTGGGTCTGGCCGTCGTCGAGAACAATCGTCCTGCCGATAATTTTGAGGGAGGCGTCGACGAACAGGAATCGAAGATTCGAAAACTGCTGAGCGAAGTGGAGGACGATCGGGGGTTGCTCAATCCAACAATGCGAAAGTATCTGAACCAGTTGCTGATCCAATTCCCGCCGTATCAGTTGACGCGTTAGCGATGTTGCAGGGCATGCGGGGCATTGGTTCCAGAAGGTTGCTTGGTTATCCACTCCGGACGTTAGCTCTTTGGGAAGTGCCGCTGACGAACGCCAAATTTAGAATTTGGGATTTGGGATTGGAAATTGGAAATTGGAAATCCATTATTCGAAATCCGTCCGGCATCTTCAGCAAATCCCTACAACCTAAACGTCTGATTCACCCACCACAGTAACCGCGCCCCCAGCGAACGGTACCCTGTAAACAGCCTCGCCTGCCCACCGATGCCAATCCGCAATTTCTGATCCGAAGGCAAGGGAACACGGGCGTAGTATTGCAGCTCGGGTTTCTGATACTGAGCCACCATCTCAAGCACGAGATCTGGAATCTCATTTTGCTGACCCAACTGAGCGATCTGTTGTTGCGTCATTTCGTAGCTGTCTCGATTGATCGAAAGATCCGTCACCCCAACCTCCTCGATTTCGGCTTCAATCCTGTCCCATGGACGCGAATGCAGTTTCATCGCCGCGGCGTTTCCAACCTTTGCAAATTTAATCTGGTCTTCAGTCAACAACACGTAGGCTTGCCAATTCGAAAGATCCGCCACCTCGCAGAACCGCTGCCCGCGCGAAACGGAAACGCTCTGATTCTTACCCGACAATAGCGGCTGCTGGTCCGCGTTGGGAATATCACGTGGGCTGGTTTTGGGATGTTGATAAGGCGTCTCCAGCACCGTTCCCCCCATGCCCTGTGCTTTCAACGTCAAGGAATTGTTTTGCGTGGTCAAGCTATTGACCAACTGAGTCAATTCGACGATTTCAGAATTCAAGGTCGCCAGTTCGTCCAAGTGCTTCCCGGAGTTATCCATGACTCCGGCCGCCATTGCAGTCTGCAACTGCGCCTGTTTCGATTTCAGCCTTCCCTCAGCATCGGCCAGCTCTAACGCCAGATCCAAATTCTTCAGACGAGCTAAGACTTGGCCTTTCTCAACCATTTCCCCTGGCTTGACCAAACACTCTTCGAGGATCCCTTGTTCCTGAATGTAAACCGTTTCCAGTTTGTCGGGAACAACGATCAACGAACAACGAAGGTGATGCGGCAATGGCGTCAGCAATATGATCGCCAACAGAAGCGCCACCACGCCCAGAATTGAAAAGAATCTTACTTTTTTCACTTGATGCATCCGCCCGGGAACAGACATGTACTTGTACAACTTGTAACACGGCATCACCACGATACCGATTAACGAAAACAACGCGATTCCATACCCAATCGACTCCAGCCCATACGGCTCCAGCCACGTTACCAGAAAAAAGAGAATCGAAAACATGATTAACCACCGGTAACAAAACGATGCCACAGTGAACATCGCAAACGCCCAAGGCCGATTGGTTGGCATCAAATGATCGTCGGGAATCTCTAATCCTAACCAATGCCGCCCCATCAGCGTTGTCAGCGCCTTGGTCGATTTTTGGCTGAGGTTGGGAATCTCCAAAATATCACTGAGAATGTAATAGCCGTCAAAACGCAGCAGCGGGTTACCGTTGAACAACACCGTGCTGATGGAGCTAACCAGCATTACCTTGAGACAGATTTCCTGAACCAATCCTGGCTGCACAAACCACCACGCGAACGTAGCGATCGTGGCAAGGATAATCTCGACGTACATACCCGCCGCACCGATCGCCGCGCGATGCCATTTGTTGTTCAATCGCCAACTGTCAGATACGTTGCAGTACAAACACGGCGTCAGCACCAACAGCATAAAACCGATCTCGTGGCACTCGCCCCCCAACCGTTTACACGATAACCCATGGCCGAACTCATGGCACATCTTGGTCACCGCCAGCACACCGACGAATAGATACCACTGCTTGGGATCAAAAAACGCTTCGAACCCAGGCAATTTGGCCTGAAACGCCGACCAATTGATCAACACGCTCATCAGCGCCACCGACGCCGCAAAAAGCACAACACACATGCAAGTGAAGGTAAACACCCACCACAGGTATCGGTTGAGGAAGTTTAAGATGCCTTCAGGATCAAATCCACGGTAGCGAATCGCGAGGATGTTGGCCATCATTTGAAGACGTTCCATCCTCAGGTTCTTTTCGCCACGCTTCATCAGCTCCGAACCCTGACCGGCAACGTCAGACGTCACCAGCCCATCGTTGTGAAAACGCGTCAACAGCTGTTGGAGGTCTGGTCGCGTGATACGTTTGGGCGCGTATTCAGCGTGATACTTATCCTGCAGCCCGTCGATCGTTTGTTCGCCATCAAGCTGTTTGAGCAAATAGAAGACCGACGGTGGGAACTGAAAGTACTTCTGTCCCAGCGGTTCTTTGACCACCCAGAACTCGACCCCCTGATAGGTTTGGCGATCAAAGGTCAAATCGGGGCGCATCTTCAGCTTGACCGGTGGCCCGGAAGGCATCTTTTGCGAAGTGGGGGTTACCGAAGCCATTTAGAACCACCACATTCGTAGCCAATCCCAAGGCTGATAGAAGCAGTTGAATCCTAAGGGAACCTTGCCGCAGAAGATCCTGACGGTGACGCCAGCACCAGGACGAGGTTTTTCAAGTGGACCCACATCGATGTCCGACACGATGCCGCGATAGTGAGGCACGCCCTGTTCGTCGGGGAAGGTGCGATCACTGACGCCGACCAGTTTTCCAACCAACGTCTCATTGGGATTGGTCCCCGTGGCGAATTCGACTCTCAGCTTACCGTCGTCGCCATCCTTTTTGGATTTCGAAATCGCTTCGTCAACGTATGCGATCTTGTGTTGCGGGATGCGAATCTCCAGTTCCCACGGACCGTCTTGGCGGCTGACCTGCAATAGCATTTGACTAGCGTTGACCGGCAGATCGGCTAAACGGCGTTTGGGATCACGCGTGATGATTGTCCCGTCGATGGGAGCGTTTATGACTAAGGCTTCCTGTTTCTCCTCCAGCAACTCCTGAAGTTGTAGCTTGGCTGTTAATTGTTCTTTTAACAGCGCCAACTGAGCACCAGTTTCCCGCGCTTGGTTGGGATCCCGGTTACCTCGCGCGATTTGGAATTTTGCGCTTTGGATCTGAGATCTCAACGTCGCCATCTGGGATTCGGTTTGATTGATCTGCACCGACAGATCAACGTTCTTCATCTTTAGCAGCGGTTGGCCCTCTTTTACCTCAGAGTTTTCGTCGATCAAGATTTCCGTGATAATACCCGGGGTCTGCGCGAACACCGACTGCCGAACCTCCGGTTGCATCACGCCATCGACTCTCATTTTCAGCTCAACCGGCCAAAAGATCATGGCCAACGTCAGCAGCGCTAAGGCAACCATGCCCGTGATTGCTTTGGCGAGATGGTCGCGGAACAGAAATTTTTGCAGCCATCCCAATCGCTTCCAAAGCGGCGCCAGGAAGATCTCGTTGTGGCGGCGAGCATTATTGAGCGCAAGTTGAGACTGGCCAACGATGAGGTTACAGTCTTCGGAAATTTGATCGCGCGTCACATCGGCATCAAAGTACTCGATAATGACGCAGCCTAATTTAACAGCTTTTTCGCGTTTGCGCTTCTTCATTTCTAGCGTTGGCGAATCGTCGGGCCGTTTTGCCAATGGCAG
>CALDEW010000554.1 GCA_937942355.1 uncultured Pirellulaceae bacterium
CCTCATCCACTACCTCCAACCCCGAATCTAAATTGGAACATGGCACTGGGAGCTCGATGGGGCTGAAAGCCCAATCTACAGGTTCGGTTTAAGGGTCTGGCCAATCAGGCAATCTATGCGGCTTGCACAACCGGTAATTCTGACAACTACGCCACTCACATCGCTCGGTGGTCGATGAATATCGTGTACGTCCTCACCCTCGTCCGCAAAAAACATGTCGCGATTCTGGAAAACGATTTTGCTTGCCCTCGTCATCGTGGGCGGACTATGGATTTTGTTGAATCAGGATCGCATCCAACAGTCCGGTGGGCTGACCGCGTTCATTCAACAAACGATGAACCAGAACCGTGCCGCCACCCCGCAGTGGTCGACCGAACAGTGGTCGACCGAAGACCGATCCAGCTGGCAGGAGACAAATTTTCGCGTCTCTTCTTCCAACAGCCAAACGGACCTCCGGCAGCGGCGACCTTACAACAGCGATCACCGATTGGGATCCCAATTTAAGCCGGCGTTGGCTATGCCGCCGCGCCTGCCCAACACCCTCCGCATCGCTTCATTCAAGATGAACGCCGACTCGGCATCGCAGTCGGACCAACACGCGACCCATGTGCTGACCCATTTATGCAGTCAATTTGACATCGTCGCTTTCCAGGAAATGGATAGTCGCAGCGACGCGTGGCTGGCTGAAATCAGCAACAACGTGGCCGCCGCGACAAACGGAGCGGTCACCTTTGAGGTGCTCAGCGACCGCTCGAAGATCGAAACGGGACAGCCTCAGTTCGCAATCCTCTTCAACACGCGGACGCTGGATCTGGATCAATCGCAGTGGTACTCCGTCAACGATCCGGACAACCTATTGGCGCGGGCGCCATTGGTGGGCTGGTTCCGCGCGAAGAATGTCCCCACCGACGAAGCGTTCACTTTCACGCTGGCCAATATTCAGCTGGACAACCATCGCCCCGACCTTGAACTGGCTTACATCGGAGAACTGTTTCGCGCCATCCGCAGCGACGGACGAGGCGAAGACGATGTGATCCTTGTCGGGAACTTCAACGCCGGAGATCGCGGTCTGTCACCGCTGCGAAAAAGGGCAGGGCTTACTTGGGTGGTCTATGACACGCCAACGTCGACCGACAAAAACCACCAATTCGACAATTTGGTGTTCTCCCAAACCGCAAGTGTCGAGTTCACGGGGCAGGGCGGGGTGCTGGATTTTCTGGCGGCTTACAATTTGCGATACGATCAAGCTATCGCCATCTCGGATCACATGCCGATCTGGGCCGAATTTTCGGCCATCGAAGGTAATGAAACGCGGTAGTGCAGTAATGCCAGATATGGGCAGGAAGGCCCCCGCTTGCTCGGTGTCGAATCTCGACCGATATCGCCCACTTTACCGATTCTAGGCGTAATTCAAGCATTCGTCGGAATCGACCGAAGAAAGGTATTCGGCGGCACTGTTAATACAGCATTGCCGTTAATTTGGGGCAGATTATATTAAGTGCCCAAACTTTAACGATTACCGTTATTTCTCAATAAGCCATTCATGTCTGAAAATTTACAGCTTACCCACCTCAAAGAGCTCGAAGCCGAAAGCATTCACATTATTCGTGAGGTTGTCGCCGAGTTTAAAAACCCGGTCATGCTTTACTCGATCGGAAAAGACTCCGCGGTGATGCTGCATCTGGCGATGAAAGCATTCTATCCCGCCAAGCCGCCGTTTCCGCTGATGCATGTCGATACGACTTGGAAGTTCCAAGACATGTACAAGTTCCGCGAAGAGTACATCAAAGGGGAACTCGGCCTCGATGTCATCACCCACATCAATGAAGAAGGTCGCGCCCTGAACATTGACCCGCTGAAGTTTAGTGGCAAACATACCACGGTGATGAAGACCGAAGGACTCAAACAAGCCTTGGACAAACATAAGTTCGATGCTGCTTTTGGTGGCGGTCGGCGAGACGAAGAAAAGTCACGTGCCAAGGAACGTGTCTACTCGTTCCGCGATGAAAACCACCGATGGGATCCCAAAAACCAGCGCCCCGAACTTTGGAATTTGTACAACGCGAAAGTCAATCAAGACGAATCGATTCGCGTGTTCCCATTGTCCAACTGGACGGAACTGGATGTATGGCAGTACATCCACCTTGAGGAAATCCCGATCGTACCGCTTTATTATTCCGCAAAGCGCCCCGTCGTTGACCGCAACGGCGTGCTGATCATGGTCGACGATGATCGGCTGAAGCTTAAAGAAGGCGAAGTGCCCGAAGAAAAAATGGTGCGTTTCCGTACGCTGGGATGTTACCCGCTGACTGGCGCTGTTGAATCAACGGCCACGACATTGCCGGAAATCATCCAAGAGATGCTATTGGCCACCACCTCCGAACGCCAAGGCCGCGTGATCGACAACGATGACGAAGGTTCCATGCAACAGAAGAAAGAAGAAGGCTACTTCTAACAATACAAGCCCGAAGCGCCAGCGAGTGAATTATCGTTGCCGCAGTAATTAACTTACTGCCTGCCACGCTGGTGCCGGTACTTGATCAATCAAAACATTCAGCCCCTCTTAATCCCTCAAGCTTCTTGCGGGCATAAAAACCATGTCACATCATTCTGACCTAATCGCCACCGACATCGATACCTATCTCGCTCAACACGAGAAGAAGGAACTGCTGCGTTTTCTCACCTGCGGCAGCGTCGACGATGGAAAAAGTACGCTCATCGGCCGACTTCTGTTCGATTCCAAGATGATCTACGAAGATCAGCTGGAAAAATTGACCAAGGAATCAGCCACGCACGGCACCACAGGCGGCGGTTTTGATCCGGCCCTGTTGACCGATGGTCTCAAAGAAGAGCGCGAACAAGGCATCACGATCGACGTTGCCTATCGTTATTTTTCAACGGCCAAACGCAAATTCATCATCGCCGATACTCCCGGCCACGTTCAGTACACGCGTAACATGGCCACCGGTGCTTCGACGGCTCACTTGGCGATCATCTTGATCGACGCGCGTGAAGGACACGGCGTGATGGAACAAACCAAGCGTCACAGCTTCATCGCTTCGCTGCTGGGTATTAAACACATCTTGATCGCCGTTAATAAAATGGACGTCGTCGATTACAGCGAAGAACGTTTTGAAGAGATCTGCGCTGATTACAAAAGCTTCTCAGAACGGCTGAAGTTTCCCGATCTTCATTACCTACCGATGTCAGCGCTTCACGGCGACAACGTTGTCGATCGCAGCGAAAACATGCCTTGGTACAACGGCAGCACGCTGATGAACTTTCTGGAAACAGTTTCCATCGCATCGGATCGCAACTACGAAGATTTCAGGTTCCCCGTCCAAAGTGTTCTTCGTCCGAACTTGGATTTCCGTGGCTTCGCCGGCACCATCGCCTCGGGGATCGTGCGCGTTGGCGACGAAATCATGACGTTGCCGTCTCGCAAGAAAAGCAAAGTCAAAGAGATCGTCACTTACGACGGCAACATCGAACAGGCTCACGCACCGATGTCCGTTACGCTGACGTTGGAAGATGAGATCGATTCCAGCCGCGGCGACATGATCGTGCGGCCGGGTAACCTTCCAAAGATGGAACAGAAATTCGATGCCATGATGGTGTGGATGGACGACCAACCGATGGTGCCTGGAAAACAGTACATCTTCAAACATACGACCAAGATGGTTCCCGGCGTCATCAAGACGCTAAAGTATCAAGTCGACGTCAACACGATGCACAAGCAACCGGCCCCGGCTCTGGAACTGAATCAGATCGGCCGCGTGGACGTGTCTTTGATCCAACCCATCGCCTACGATCGCTACACGCGCAACAAAGGCACCGGTTCCTTCATTGTCATCGACCGTCTGACCAACATCACTGTTGCCGCAGGCATGATCATTGACAAACGCACCAGCGACAACACAGGTGCGGCATGGGATGAAGAACCGGCCAGCGGCACAACGCTGATTCAGGAACTAAGTAACGTCACCGGTGAAGAACGCCAAGCACGCTTTGGACAGAAACCGGTAACGGTTCTGTTCACAGGTCTTCCGGGTGCTGGAAAATCAACCACCGCTTACGGCGTCGAACGTGCCTTGTTTGACAAAGGCCGCGCCGCAACGGTCATCGACGGCCAGAACCTCCGCATGGGGCTCAACCGCGATCTGAACTTCAGTTCCGATGGCCGATCCGAAAACGTCCGCCGGAGCGCCGAAGTTGGGAAACTGATCAACAAATCAGGCGTCATCTGCCTGTTGGCATTGGTCGCGCCTGATGATTCGGTTCGTAAACGCGCCGCTGAAGTCGTAGGTAGTGACAATTTCATCGTGGTGCACCTGGACGCTTCTGAAGAAGTCTGCGAAGGACGAAATGAATCGGCCAAAAAACGCGGCGAAGACGACGTCAAAGAAAGTGCCGTCGAATATCAAGCTCCAACCGATGCTGATCTGGTATTGGATACCGAATCGACCGATGCGACACAATGTGTCGCTCAGGTGCTGGAACTGTTAGAAGCGAAAGGCGTAGTTTAGTCCTTTAATTCTCACGACACTTTTAGTCTGGGCTATGGTTTTAATAGAGTGTATCGTGGATGGGTTCGTCTTTTTAAAGTCGAGCGACTTCCATCAAAATAGTCATCCGAGAAGAAAACACCCAATGGCCGACGACGTAATCTATGCCGATTGCCCGAAGATAAACGGGGACCGGTTCGGGCAACAGACGCGTGCGGATTTAAGGACTTTGGCGATACTTTTTATCGCTATGAGCCTAGGTTTTTGCGTGACCCACAAACGTGCGTTTGCCGACGACGGCCTCCTGGGAAAGGTTGCAGTCGACAACTCAATCCCCGAGAAGATCTCATACAACAAGCACGTCCGCAGCATCCTTTCGGAAAACTGCTACTACTGTCACGGCCCTGACCCCAACCACCGTAAGGCTGACTTGCGGTTGGACCAAGCCGACAGCGCTGATTACGTTTTCGATGTCGACGACCCCGAATCCAGCACGTTAATCGAGCGAATTCTTGAAGATGATCCCGAACTCCAAATGCCCCCACCGGATTCGGGCCGTAAAATTACTGACCGCCAGCGCAAGATTTTAACACGTTGGATTGAGCAAGGCGCACAGTACGAACCGCATTGGGCTTTCATTGCTCCGGTGCGACCCGAGGTTCCCAAGGTTGAGGATTCGAACTGGCCCAGAAACACGATCGACAGGTTCATTTTTTCGGCTTTGGCGTCTCATGAGATTACTCCTTCGCCTCGCGCTCAACCGCACGTCATTGTCCGCAGAATGCATCTGGACCTGATTGGTTTACCGCCAACGCCGGCGCAGGTCGAATCTTTTTGCCAAAGCTACGAATCGGATGCTGATGCGGCGATCGAAGATTTGGCTGACCGGCTGCTGGCCGATCCACACTATGGCGAACGCATGGCGTTGCCTTGGTTAGATGCCGCTAGGTATTCGGACTCAAACGGTTTTCAAGAAGACGGCGATCGAAGCCAATGGCCTTGGCGAGATTGGGTTGTCAACGCGCTCAATGACAACATGCCTTTTGACCAATTCACGATCGAGCAACTGGCAGGAGATCTATTACCCGATGCGACACTGCAACAATTGATCGCGACCGGATTCAATCGCAACCACATGCTCAACGGCGAAGGCGGTGCGATCGCCGAAGAACAGCGGAACAACTACGTCTTCGATCGCGTCGACACGACCGCCACGACTTGGCTGGGGCTAACCATGGCTTGCGCCCAGTGTCATGACCATAAATACGACCCGATCACTCAAAAAGATTACTACCAATTCTTTGCTTACTTCAACAACGTTGATGAAATAGGCAACGTCGGTCGCAAGACAGGGCGAATGCAATGTGCAAAACCCTATATTGAATTGACAACTGACCTTCAAAAGCAACAACTCAAAGAAGTCGACCAAGAGATCAAACCGCTGAAAAAAGAGTTGGCCGACCTTGATAAGGAGATCCTTAAGGCCTTGGCGAAGTGGGAAAAGGGTGCGGCTAAGGATCCCCCCGAAGGTATCAAACGCAACGAACTGCTTATCCTTAGACGGCCTCCCGAAAAACGAAGCTCCGGTGAGAAGAACAGGCTGAAAAAGTACTTCATACTCAATCACGGGCCTGAGCAATGGAAAGAGACTCAGCAGAGCTTAAGAAAGCTAGAGAGTAAGAAGTCAAAAATTCGTTCGAGCATCACGACGGTTATGGTCATGCGTGAGCGGAAGAAACTACGAAAAACGCGTCTGTACAAACGTGGTGAATACAAGAACGTGGGCGATGAAGTCCAGCGTGGCATTCCGCACTTCCTCAGTTCGTCCAATGATTCTGAAGTGAAAGACCGACTCGCGTTAGCCAAATGGCTGGTCGCACCCAGCAACCCTCTGACCAGTCGCGTTACGGTGAATCGTTACTGGCAAACTTTCTTCGGCACGGGCCTGGTAAAAACATCGGAGGATTTTGGAGTGCAAGCCGAACAGCCCAGCCATCCTGATCTGCTGGATTGGTTGGCCGTTGACTTTCGGGAGCACGATTGGGATGTCAAACGCATTGTTCGCATGATCGTCACTTCGGAAACCTACCTGCAAAGCTCTCGTTTTCGGGACGAATTGCAGGAGTTGGACCCCGAGAATCGTTTGCTTGCCCGGGGACCGAGATTTCGTCTGCCGTCGATGATCATTCGGGATGCCGCACTGTCAGTTTCGAATCTGCTCAATGGCAAGCTTGGCGGAAAACCGGTTTACCCCTACCAGCCAATAGGACTGTGGAAGGAGTTCAGTTTAGAGAAGTTTTCTTACAAACCTTCAAAGGGCGAAGATCTCTACCGCCGTAGTCTGTACACATTTTGGCGTCGGACGGTCGCGCCGCCAAACCTTTTTGATTCCGCCAACCGTCAGACTTGCATTGTCAAACCATCTCGAACCAACACTCCGCTGCAGGCACTAACGCTGCTCAATGACCCGACCTTCGTTGAAGCGAGTCGAGTCTTGGCTGAAAATCTGCTGGCCGATGATTCAGTCGAGGACGACCAAAGCCGTTTGCATCGTTGCTTCAATGTCGCCTTGTGCCGGTCGCCAACGGAGGTTGAGAGCAAGGCACTGGTGGCAGCGATCAACGACAGTCGTACGTTCTATCAACAGAACATCGACGAGGCAAAAAAACTGATCAACGTTGGAGCTTCGATTCCTGAAGCTGAAACCGATGAGCAAATTTCTGAACTCGCCGCGCTGACCAGCGTGACGCAGATCGTGCTCAACACCGATGAATTTATAACCCGAGAGTGACGTTCAACAATTTCGCCTTCCAAGGGAAGATTTCAGCATGAATCCGCTTGACCAAAACCACCAGCACAACACCCGGCGACAATTCTTCGGCCGCACCGCCACCGGTATCGGTGCGGCAGCGCTTGGTTCGTTGCTGAGCAAGGACTTGAAGGCAGAATCGCCTTTAAAAGACCAGCAAAGCAACGGATCCAACGAGCCACAAGAGTCGGGATTGCATTTCCCCGCCACCGCAAAACGAGTGATCTATCTCATGATGAGCGGCGGTCCATCCCACATCGACCTGTTCGACTATAAGCCGGAGATTCTCAATCGGCGCGGCGAAGAACTGCCCGATTCGGTCCGCAATGGTCAGCGCCTGACGGGGATGACCAACCGGCAGAGTCAACTGCCGGTGTTGCCACCGCTGAAGAAGTTTAAGTCGTGGGGCAAATCTAACATGATGTTGTCCGAACTGATTCCCTTCACCGGAGGAATTGCCGACGACATTTGTTTGGTGAAGTCCATGAACACCGAAGCCATCAACCACGCTCCGGCAGCCACATTTTTCTTAACCGGTTCTCAGATACCCGGTCGCCCCAGCATGGGTGCTTGGGCGTCGTATGGTCTTGGCAGCATGAACGAAAACTTGCCTTCGTTCGTGGTGATGAATTCCAAGGACCGACAAAACACTTGCGGTCAGTTGCTGTTTGACTACTACTGGGGCAGCGGATTCATCCCTTCTAAACACCAAGGCGTGCGCTTTCGTTCGGGTGGAGATCCGGTGTTGTATTTGTCCAATCCCGATGGCATGCCTAGGAAGCTTCGCCGCAAGATGTTGGACCATCTGAATGTGCTCAATCAGCAGAAACTGTCTGACTACGGTGATCCGGAAATCGAAACGCGCATCGCTCAATACGAATTGGCTTATCGAATGCAAATGAGCCTGCCAGAGATCACCGACATTTCCGATGAACCAGAACACGTGTTGGAAATGTACGGCCCTGACGTTCACCGTACGGGCTCGTTTGCTCGCAATTGCCTCTTGGCGCGGAAGCTGGCCGAAAAAGATGTGCGATTCATTCAGCTGATGCATATCGGCTGGGATCAACATGCCAACATTGCTACTCAGTTGCAGCACCAGTGTAAGGACACCGACCAACCGGCCGCCGCGCTGGTGAAGGATCTTAAGCAACGCGGGATGCTAGACGATACTTTGGTCATCTTTGGTGGCGAATTTGGTCGAACCGTTTTTGGACAGGGCGACATTAATGCCAAAGATGGCTACGGTCGCGACCACCATGGCCGCGTCTTTAGCCTGTGGATGGCCGGCGGAGGCGTGAAGCCGGGTTTTGAATACGGCCAGAGTTGCGATTACGGTTGGAACGTGGAAGAGAACGGCGTTCATGTCCATGATTGGCAGGCGACGATCCTTCACATGCTGGGCATCAACCACGAACTGCTGACGTACCGCTACCAAGGCCGACGCTTTCGCCTGACGGACGTTCATGGACATGCCGTGAAGGACCTACTGATTTAGGCGAAAACAATTTGCCGGTGAACTCAACGACTTCTTACGCATCGCGCCGCTCCGGTTAGAATACTGGCATTGCCAATCAATGCTCAGGAGCAACCATGCCGCGCTATTTCAAAACACTGTTTTTTCTCATCGCCGGCGTTTTGCTGTGCTGGGCCAGTTCAAGTTTTGCTCAGGACAACTGGCCACGATTCCATGGCGAAAATGGCAGTGGTTTAGCTCTTCAGGCGAAGCTGCCCGCCCAATGGGAGGACAAGGACTACGCTTGGCAAATCGACCTGCCGGGCATCGGTTCAAGCCAACCCATCGTCTGGGGTGACCGTATCTTCCTGACCTCATCCGACCCTGACACGGCGAGTCTGACGATCTTATGCATCGCGACCGAAGACGGCAGCATACTCTGGAAGCAGAAATTCGAATCGGCCAAATATCGGCTTCATCGGAATAACAATTTTGCGTCTTCCACTTTGGCGGCAGATAAAGACAACATCTACGCTGCCTATGCCAATAATGAAAACACGTGGCTGGTCGCGCTCGATCACGACGGCGACGAACAATGGAAACGTAATTTTGGCACCTACGTTTCGAGCCACGGTTTTGGTTCGTCACCGATCGTCGTTGGTGACAAAGTGATCCTGATGAACTCGCAGCAAACTACGAAACTGGAACCCGGTCAACAACCGGGTTCCAGTCGCCTGATTGCTGTTAATACTGCTGACGGCAGCGACATATGGACGACGCCTTATGAGGACCACCGAGTCTGCTATGGAGTGCCGTGCTTGTTTGAGGCGGCTGATAAGAAGACAACCCTGATTTGCACCAATACGGTCCACGGATATTTTGGTGTCGACCTTGAAGACGGAAAGATCAACTGGACAACACCCGCATCGTTCGATAAACGGATCGTCGCGTCGCCGGTTGTTGCGGGCGATTTGATTTTGAACACCGCCGGTTCAGGCGGCGGAGGTAATTACCTCGTTGCCGTCCGGGTTGACCCAAATTCCGGCACGTCTCCCCCGGAGGAAGTCTATCGTATTCAAGCGGCCAGCTACGTTCCCAGCCCGATCGTGGTCGGCGATCTGTTGTTTATGTTCAACGATAAAGGGATCGTCATGTGCCACGATCTGGACACCGGCAGACAACACTTTCGAAAAAGGATCGGCAAAGGCTTCAGTGGCTCTCCGGTCGCCAACGCGAAGAACGTCTATTGCATGTCAGACAATGGAGACGTACACGTTGTTTCGGTTTCCAAAGAATTCCAGCACCACGTCGCCGCCAGCCTCGGACAGTCCACCCGCAGCACACCCACCATCGTCGGCAACCGGATCTATTTCCGTACCGAATCTAAATTGTTCGCCCTTGATGGAAATGTGGAGCGGAAAAAATAAAAGCGTCCGTCGTCGGCCCGGAACCATGCGTGTTAAGCGTGGCTCTACTCGCGTTGCCATTTCACTTCACACTGTGGTGCCGCCTTCTTCAGCTCCTCAATCGCCTCATTTGTCACTTGAGCGTCTCTGATGGTCAGAAACTTTAGTGTCGGAAGCGTCTTGAGATGATCGAGCCCCTTATTTGTTATACTCGTTGATACTAAGTGGATGCTCGCTAGGTACAGGTGGCCGTTAAGAATCGCCAATTGCTCGTCGGTCACGTTTTGACCCGACAAACGGAGAGTGACTAACGTAGTGAGCTTCGCTGCTTTTTGCAGATTCTCGTCCGTGACTCTTTCGCCCTCCAAAGCCAAATTGAAACCCGACTTATACGTACCGTCGAGTGAACCACCACCTAAGTTAACACTGACAGCTCCCAGTATCTTGGCGTTCTCTTTTTCCTCCTCAGGTATTCGATCGTGCGGATCATCTTTCTGCTCTGGCACAACAAGAGATTGAACGTGGAAACTGACCCTTGCATCTTCGTCAATTTGAAAGACGAGATCACTGAAGAAGTTACCTTCTGTTTCTAAATTGTAGGCAAGCATGTTGCCTTCGTTGGGCGTCTTCGCGAGAGGGTTCTTTCTTGCTGCTCCACATCTCTTTGCCGCTTCAGCATCACCTTTTCCAAGTAACTTCGTAAGGAACTGGTGTGGGTCAGAAGGGTTCCTCGCCCTCAGTTCAGCAGCCAGGACAGGCTTTAGTCGTTTCCAAACTGCCTGACGAGTCGTGCTACTTTTTGAGCGAAACTCTGCAGCTGCGGATTCTAAATCAACAGCCTCCAATTCGGCGACGCGCTTCGCAAGCTCATCAAGATCGGCTAGTTCTTGCTTTTCCACCGTTTCAAGCCGTTGTAGCGCATGGACGGCAAAAATAACTTGCCAATCGTCTTGCGAAAACCGTTCCGCCTCGGGAACGGAAAATTGTTCATGGGTCTTATATTCGAGTGGGTCATACCCCTTGTTGGTGAAGTCTCTTAGTTTCTCGTTCAGTCTTGGCTCTATCGCCAACTTGAGGCTACGCAACATCAGCGCGGACTCTTGGTCGCTCAGTGGCCTTCTGGCCGAGGTCCTATTTGCGCTGTCTGCACCAATGAACAGTGAGTTACCCTTTATTTCGGACTCAAAAGCATTTTGTGTCACGCAGAAGAGAACCTTGGCCTCACGTTTATCCTGCAAAAGTATCCACACCGTACCGCCATCCCAATGCTCGCCGGCAGCCATCAACTTGACCGGTGGCACTAGTGCGCGAATCTCTTTGGGAGGCTGCCCTTTTGCACTTGGTAGACCATCGTAGACCGCTTCGTCTATCGACTCAGGCGTTGATTCCACATTTGTAGCCGGCTGAGTTTGCTCGACTGAGGGACTGCATCCCAATGTGACAGCCACCAACGCGCAATAGCTAATCCAAATCCGAAGTCTCATGGCGGTTGTCCAGCGATAAGCTTTTACGCCACCCGTCCCTAGTGGAACTGAAAGATAGCCGATCTAAAATTGTACCAACTGAGAATCTGGCTGCGTACGGCAACCGAGAGGGGTCGCGAGGAAAATATTCGTCGCCCAACATTTCACAGAGTTCCCAAACTGGTAGGTGGGAATCGACCCTACTCCCCACTCCCAACATTTTCACGACGTCCAAACAGGGTGAACTTCTACCATCTGAGCATTAAGTTCGAGGTCTGCTTTATTCTCCTCAGGTAGTTCATCTTCAGGATAGATCGCGTCTACTGGGCATTGCGCTACACACGCATCACAATCAATGCAAACCTCAGGATTGATGTACAGCATTTCGGGCCCTTCGTGGAAACAATCACAAGGGCAGACTTGAGCACAAGCGGTATCCTTGCACCCAATACAAGTCGTGGTAACAACGTAGGTCATGTCAAAATCCAGTTAAGGTAGATTCGGTCGTGAACCCATGGCGGTGAAATGCCACTAATTACATGGGTTCATTCGTGATTCAGGAAACGGCGCGAGAATCGGACATCCATCTTGAAAAAATCTGAAAATACTTCTCAAACCTCGGAAAAGCTGCTCCAGCGCTATCTGGCCAATAGTTCTCAAGCGCCGTTTTTGATTCACCAACGGTACGAAACGCGCCTGATCAAATTTGCGCGCGTTCGCCTGATGAACGTGCTTAGATCTAAGGTCGACCCCGAGGATATCGCCCAAGAGACATTTGCGACCTTTTTTAACTTGGCCGACCAGGGCGCCATTGATTGGCAGCAAACGGGTGATCTCTGGCGGTTGTTGGTGGGGATTGCGGTCAATAAGACAAAGCAGAAATTCGACTTCCACAATGCCGCCAAACGAGACGCTCGACTTGAAACATCTTTGGATTCAATCGGCCTGAGTTCAAATTGGGATCAAAACGCATCTGCCCGGGAGCTTGAGGAACTCTTAGAGCATCTTTTGATCTCGGAAAAACCGCTGGTCAGATCCGTCGTCCAACTGCGATTGGCGGGCTACCAAAATAAAGAAATAGCAGCTCAAATTGGCAGGTCAACCCGCACGGTTGGACGCGTCATCGAATCGCTCCAAGCCAAATTGATAACTGAAAATGGACTTGAATTTGGAATCCTGAATCAACTTAAAACGCAAGGTTCAATCTCCGAAGAAACAGAAACGCAGCCCACCACAAACCGATCTGCAAAAATTTCACCCCGATCCCGCGACCATAAAGAATTTCATCTGTTGAAGATGATTGGGCAAGGCAGCTTTGCCAAAGTCTATCTGGCCAAAGAAATATCAACGGGAGACCTGTATGCTCTCAAAGCAATCCGCAAACGCTGGCTGGGGGACTTGAACGCCCGAGGCTCGTTTGCCAACGAAGCTCAGTTGCTCAATCAGTTGAATGATCCCAACATTGTAAAATTCTATGGGTCTGGAACCCTTCCCAACCAAGCCATTTTTCTTCTTCTGGAGTTGGTCGAAGGCGAGCCTATCACAAAAGCCGCGCGGCGCGCCGACCCGCAGCTCATCCACTCATGGCTCAACACAATCGCTTCGACGATCCAACGAGTCCATGAGTTGGGCATTGAGCACGGCGACATCCGAGCTTCCAACATTCTGATTGATCGGACTGGCAAAGTAAGAATCATCGACTTCGGGCTTGGTAGTTTTGGCGGCGGACGCAACGCAGCGTCGATTTCAGGTGATTTAAAGGCTTTCGAGGCTCTCAAATCAGAACTAATACAACCGGCACAGTCTCAAAGTTGCCAGACTTCAAATCGTTAGCGTTAGCCAACAAGGCCGCCATTTGATCGTTTTGAGCTAAAAGCCCAGGGTTTAGGCAGAATCTACTCGATTTAAACCGATGACATCTTTTAAAAGTGGGATTTTCCCACTTGCCCACAATCCCACGCAAGGTCTTATTGAGTAGAAGGAGGTTGAAATGACAACCAAAACTGTAGACAGTAAAGGACGGATTACGCTCGGGCCGGAATTTGCAAACCAAACCGTGGTCATCGACGACTCAAACCCAAATCAGCTGGTAATCCGAAAAATGGTGCTGATCCCCGCCGAAGAAGCTTGGCTCTACAAAAACCCCGCGGCAATTACCAGTCTGCGGAGAGGTTTGGAGCAGGCATCAGCAATGCAATTTTCGGAGTCGCCTCCCGAGATCGATTCTAAAGCCGATGACGTGGAATAGCCCCGAAGGAACGGAATGTTCAATTTGCGATGGACTGAAGAAGCAGCCGACAAATACAAAATCTTGAAGGAAGCTGCCGAAACACGTAAAAGGAAACGCGAAGAGAAGAAAATTAAAAAATCGTCAAAGGACGAGGGCTTGTTCAATCAAGTGGCGAAGACGATCAAGTATCTGAAGCAAAACCCTCGTCAACCTAGTTTGAATACGCACGAATATTCGTCAATTTCAAACCCGTTCGATAGCACCGCAAAAGTTTTTGAGGCACACGCACAAAACAAAACACCTAGTGCATATCGAGTGTTTTGGTGTTATGGCCCTGACAAAAAAAGACATCACGATTATCGCAATCACTCCCCATCCTTAGGCTAATTAGCCGATGTCATCCGGCTCTAATTGCTATCTACGTTCGGGCACCTACGTCAACTGTTCGCCGCGGGCCATTACGACGCTACCGGTGCGAACGATCTCGACCAGTTCGAACTGGCTTAGCATCGCTTCGGCGGCATCCACTTTACCCGGATCGCCTTGGATCATTGCGATCATGGATGTTGGCGTTAGGTCGACCGTTTTGCCTCCAAAGTGTTCGATGATATGGAGCGCTTCGGTTCGGTCCTGCTTAGGAGCCACAAATTTGATCAACGCCAGTTCCTTAATTACCGCATCCGCAGGCGTGTGCTCGTAAACGTGAATCACGTCGATCAGTTTGTTGACCTGCTTGTGAATCTGGTCGAGCCCTTCAGGATCACCGGTGATTCCGATCGTCATTCGTGCGTAAGCATCCACTCGGCCTTCGGAAACGACCAACGAGTCGATATTGAACGCTCGCCGCGCGAAGACTTGGCAAATCCGCATCAACACACCCGGTTCATTCAACGCCAAAATCGAAAGCGTGTGAGAATTGGCGCGACTGCGCGGTTCATCAACGGGTGTGTCTGTGGTGACGATAGATTTAATCATGAGATCGTGAGAGTGAAAGGAGATTACAAATTAAATTAAAACTGGACTAAACGGCAAAGTAATGGTGCGGGTGCATCGCTGCCGAACTGCTCTCGGAAAAACAATGCGTCGCAACAACGAGGGGCGACCAAACCAGCGGCTAGCGCCCTGCCGCTAAGTGGTGCATCCCGTTATCAAGCGATTAAGTTGAACCAATCGGTTTGGCCATTTTCTCTTTTGGTGGCTCGAGGATCATGTCCTCCAGTGCTGCTCCAGCGGGAATCATTGGGAACACGTTGTCCGTCTTCACACATTCGGCGTGAATCAAGATCGGTCCGTCGTTGTAAGCCAACGCTTCTTCGATCTTCCGCGTCACATCTGCCGGACGCTTCATGTAGACACTGGGGATGTCATAGGCAGCTGCCAATTTGCAGAAGTCCGGGTTACCGACCAAATCGACGCCCGATTCACGATCTTCGTAGAACAACTCCTGCCACTGACGCACCATGCCCAGATAATGATTGTTCAACACAACGATCTTGATCGGCAATTTATGTAGCGCCGCGGTCGACAATTCAAACGCCGTCATCTGAAAACCACCGTCACCGGAAATTGAAATCACGGTCTTATCAGGACAGCCCAGTGCCGCTCCGATCGCTGCCGGGAAGCCAAAGCCCATCGTGCCAGCTCCACCGGAGGATAACCAGTGATACGATTCGTCGTTCTTATAAAACTGAGCCGCCCACATTTGGTGCTGGCCAACGTCCGTCGAGACGATCGCCTTGCCTTCGGTTTGCAAGTACAGTTCGTGGATGACCTGCTGCATTCGCAGACCGCCCTGTTTCTTAAACGCCAACGGATGTTTGGTTTTGTATCCGTCCATCTTTGCCAACCACTGCTCTGAGGGCAGGGCTTTGATACGTTTGTGACCGTTGAGTTCCTTCAACACTGCCGTCGCATCGCCGATCAACTGAACGTCGGGACGAACCATTTTATCCATCTCAGCAGCGTCGATATCGACATGGATAATCTTGGCATCCTGACAGAATTTTTCTGGGTTACCAATAATGCGGTCATCAAATCGAGAACCAATGTTCAACAGCAGGTCGCACTCAACCATGGCCTTATTGGCGTACGCCGTGCCGTGCATGCCCAGCATTCCCAACGACAATTCGTGGCTCTCGGGGAAGACACCTTTGCCCAACAGCGTTGAAGTCACTGGGATCTGGAGTTTGGTCGCCAAAGTCATCAATTCTTCGTCAGCGCGTGAGATCATGCATCCGTGACCGGCAAGGATAACGGGGCGCTGAGCCTGCATGATCAGGTTGACGGCTTCTTCAATTTGGCCGGAGGTGAAGATATTGGCTTCTTCGGGCTTATAACCCGGCAACCGCATCGGCTCATCCATGTCACCAGTGAAATCCCCTTGGGATACGTTCTTGGGAACATCGATAAGAACCGGACCTGGTCTGCCGGTTGTCGAAATGTGGTACGCTTCGCGTGCCACGCGTGGCAGATCGTTGGAGTCCTTCACCAAGTAATTGTGCTTGACCACAGGAATCGTGATGCCAAAGATGTCAGCTTCTTGGAACGCGTCCTTACCCAACATCCAAGTCACCTGTTGGCCACAGACAACGATCATCGGAACCGAGTCCATCATCGCGGTCATCAGTCCGGTCACGGTGTTGCCGGCACCTGGTCCGGAAGTAACCAACACCGCGGCAGGTTTCCCCGTCGCTCGCGCGTAACCGTCGGCCATGTGAACAGCACCCTGTTCGTGGCGAACAAGGATAAACTTCATCTTCGTTTTGACGGTTTCGAGCGCGTCAAAAATTGGAATCGCGGCACCGCCGGAATATCCGAAAATGAACTCGATACCGAGGTTGTCGAGCGTCTTAATTAGTGCCTGTGCGCCATCAAGTTTTTGCTTGGCCATGTGAAAATCCGTCAATTTGATCGAAGTGAGCGTTTTCTGTCTCGACGACTGCCCGAAAACAGCCGGTTTTAAGCGAACTTTATCTAACTTCGGAATTTAATCAAGCGAAATTTGGCGTTTTTTTGCAAACTTGACCCAAAACGTCTTTTCAAAACCTCAAAAACATCCCATTTCGGTGAAATGCTGTCACTTTGGGCCAATTCAAAGCCAATGGGATGCTCATATACATATGGTGTGATACATATGGTGTGCGATCTGTGCCGCGTTTTATGCCTTCAATCCCTCGTCCAACAATAGGAAGAAACTAACGGGCAATCTCAAGGAGTTGGCTCCGATAACGAGACCCGAAGGACAGCACCAACAATTGCTGAACGATCTTGGTTTCATCGCTGTTGAGAAATGATTCACCGCCGCCCAATTGCGCGATTTCGATGAATGATTTCAGTCTGCTGCGGCGATGGCAGGTGACGGTGCTGACGATACCGCGCTGTGCGAAGCGAAAGTCGGAAACCAACTGCTGACATGCCAGCCACTGATCGGGTTTGGGCGGCGCGTCGCCAAAGATCAGAATCACTTTTTTGGCCCGACTTCGGAAACGATTATTTTCAATCACCCACTTAACGCCTGCGGTCACAGATTCTGATTTATCTCCTCCGCCTTGAGCCCGTATCTCGTTGAGGAATGTTACGACTTGAGCAACACTGGAGCTTAGCGGAAGCCCTTTGGTAACGTACTGGTCGCCTTGGTCGCGGTAGGTGCAAACGCTAATGCGAGTCTTGGGGACCAGTCGGAACAAGGTTTCGCCCATCTGCTGGATGCCGTTTTTCACTTGATCAATTTCAAGATTCATGCTGGCCGTGCTGTCAAAGACGATGGCGATATCAAGTCCGTCATTGCCCAACCGCGACAGCAGTTCATCGAACGTTTCAGGTGGAGTAAGCGGACTGTCCTCAGAACGTAATTGATCCCAAACATCAGGGCTGCCCTCAATTCCCGCGATAAAATCAGGCACGCCATCAGATGATTTTTGGTGGGGCAACGGACCACCGAAGCGGCTCTGGCTCCGTTTTTGATCGGAGGTAGTCTGCTGCCTTGGAGTCGGCAACGGCTGAAGCCGATCGAGCTGTTGATGGATCAGCGACTCCAAGGGAATCGGCTGGAGTTGCGGAACTTGCAACGACGCCAGACGTTGCTCCCTCGGTGCCGGCAGCACAAAATGATGCTCGACTTCCGCCGGTTGCTGGCCAGTTGAAAACCAAGGCAGATAAGCCATCAACAGCAACACGCCAACGTGCAACAAAATCACCACCGCAGCTAACAACGAGCGCTGCGCGTAACGCGGGTCTGCGGCGGCAAGCGTTCGACGGGCGCGGACTTGATCGACCGAGGCCGGCATCTGTACCGGTGACTTGCAGTGCGGACAGCGACCGCGCATCCCAAGCTGCGCCGCTTGGATGGAAAACGATTTCCCGCACTCAATGCACTTAATATTCATAAGTTCGATGATAACGTGCTCGGAACCTTCGCAACGATGCATCATGGGCGAATTATTAGCATTTCCCCAGTTTCAAGGGTATTTCGACAACATCCGAGCGCCCGTGTTGCGTTCTGCCAACATCGAAACGACCAATGATTCAAAGAGGAAACAGCGAAGAGAAAACACCCAAGGGGAACTTATAGAAGTCATAAGTTTTTCTTTGCAAGCCGGGCCACGGCGACATAGATTTCAGAACGTTTATACCCATGCCTGCAACGCTGCGCGATCCGCATCGTAAACAGGCCCACTCATGAAGTACGTCTAATAAAGAAAGATCTATGAAGAAACGACACCATTGTCGGCCAAGTTATCAGTCGCTGGAACCGCGTCAGGTACTTGCCGCTAACCCTTTGCTGACACTCGATGCCGGCACACTTACGATCGAAGGTTCCAATACGGCAGACGTTGTGCAAGTTGCTTACAACGACGGCCAGATCCAAGTCAAATATCAAGCCCAAGGCCAGTCCGCCGGCGGTGAAAGATTCGATGCCAACGACGTTGAAAGGATTCGTTTCAACGGACGCGACGGCAACGACTTCTTTATTAACCGCTCCGACGTTTCCGTGGTCGCCTACGGCAACAGTGGCAACGACAGATTGATCGGCGGCAATGGCGACGATGTACTCCGCGGTGGTGACGGCGATGACGTTATCAACGGAGGCAACGGCGATGACAGCCTCCACGGCGATCAAGGCAATGATATTATCAGCGGCGGAAACGGCAATGACCGACTTTTGGGTTGGCTCGGAGACGACATCCTGATCGGCGGCAACGGAGACGATTACGTTTCTGGCTACACAGGTAACGACTGGTTATCGGGTGATGCTGGCGATGACATTCTTAAAGGTCACGAAGGCGATGATTCATTGCTCGGCCACAGCGGAAACGATGAACTTTACGGATGGAAAGGCAATGACCGGCTGATAGGTGGCAACGGTGACGATTATCTATCGGGTTACACCGGAGATGATTTTCTCGCTGGCAACAACGGCGAAGACGTGCTTAAAGGACATGAAGGCAACGACCGTCTCTTCGGAGGTGCCGGCAATGACAAACTTTACGGTTGGTTTGGCGACGACTTGCTCAACGGCGGCGAAGACGACGATGAGCTTTGGGGCGGAGCCGACAACGACATCCTGATCGGTTTCACCGGTAACGACATCCTGCATGGCGACACCGGCAACGATTGGATCCACGGTGGTGACGGCGACGACGTACTGTTTGGATACCTTGGCAACGACCGGTTAATCGGAGGAGCAGGGTGTGACATGCTCTGCGGCGGCGAAGGACGAGATTCTTACAGCCAAATCGACGATCATGACGAGGGTTATGATCCCGATTCGCCGTTCGCCAGTGAAGGCATCACGCGCGCTGACCAACAACTTGAAGAAGCTAGTTGGGATGTCTTAGAAAGACAATATAACGAACTGTCTCGTATCGCATCTCAAGTCGCAAAACGAGTCGCGAACAGTTAAGCCGACGATTGTCTTTTCTGTCTAATCCGAGCAGGTGGTCCTTTTGGGGCCGCCTGCTTTTTTTATGCGCTTTGGGATGATTTAGTGAATTTGACCTCAAGGGTGCAGAAAGTCCTTTCTGTTGGGCGTTTTGCGTGTACCCAAGGTGCGGCCGCAAGTTTCTAACGCGGCCTGCACCCAATCATAAATTCCAAACAACCCAGAAACAAATGAAATATACGCTTCTCAAGTTCGTTGCCACTGCGGGACTGTTTGGCATTGTTGCTGTAACAACCACGTTGACCCTTCGCGCACAGCGCGGCGGAGGCCCCAACGCGCCGGACTTAGATATCGTTGCTGACTTCGATGAAGACGAAAACGGTTGGCTTAGTACGGCCGAACGAAACAAAGCACGCACCAAGGTACTGAAAACCAACAGCGCCAATCGACGGCCAAATCGTGGAGGCCCCGGTGGACCGCCGGGTGGCCCAGGCGGGCCGGGTGGTCGATACGAAATGACGCCCGGCAAACCGGGCCCAAAAATAACGATCCAAGATGCACGAAAACATCCCGATGCCGAGCTCTACGACGCGACGGTGCTGCGGACGCTGTTTATTGATTTTGACCCCCAGCGTTTAGGCGTCGAAGACTGGGAGAAGGAACTGGAAATTTTCAAACCCACCGACGTTGAGGTGCCGGCGACGCTTACGGTGGACGGTCAAGCCTATCCCGACGTGGGCGTCAGTTTTCGAGGTGCATCTTCATTCTTCCGCATTCCTGCAGGACTGAAACGATCGCTGAATCTGTCGATAGATTTTATTGATGAAGACCAACGGCTGTACGGATACAAGTCGCTCAACCTGCTCAACTGTAATGGCGACCCGAGCATGATGAGCTCGATTCTCTATACTTATCTGGCATCGAAAAAAATTCCGTCGCCCAAAGTAAATTTTGTGAAAGTGGTGATCAATGGTGAAAGCTGGGGTTTGTACGTCAGCTCTCAGCAGTTCAACAAAACATTTATTCAAGAAAACTTTGGATCCAAAAAAGGGGCGCGCTGGAAAGTCTCAGGTAGTCCGCATGGCGACGGCGGGTTGCGATACCTTGGCGAAAACATCGACGACTATCGCGAGCGTTTTGAGATAAAATCTGAGGACAATGAATTGTCTTGGCGCGACCTCGTCCATTTGTGCAAGGTGCTCAACGAGACACCTGCGGAACAACTGGAAGACGCGCTTGCACCCATACTGAATATCGATGGTGCACTGTGGTTTCTGGCGGTGGATGTCGCCACCTCTAACAGCGATGGCTACTGGACCCGCGCCAGTGACTACAACATTTACCAAAACACCGATGGCCAATTCCAGATCCTGCCGCACGATATGAACGAAGCGTTTCAGGTAAAGCATGGCGGCGGCAGAGGAGGACCCGGTGGCCGTAGAGGGTTTGGACCTCCGGGAGGCAGAAGAGGAGGACCGCCCGGTGAAGGACGAGGCCGTGGATTCGGAGGCCCGCCCGGTAGTGGACCACCCGGTGGGTTTGGCGGCCCCGGCGGAGGAGGTCCCCGAGGCGGAGGCCCAAGACAAGGCGGGATCGAACTTGATCCGTTGGTTGGGCTTGATCAGGAACGCATGCCGCTGAGAAGCGTTCTGCTGAACAATCCCAAATGGCGTCAACAGTATTTAGACAACCTACGTGAGATCGCTTTGTTGATGAACTGGGAGAACATGGGGCCACTTGTTGCGCAGCATCGCGCGCTGATCCAAGCAGAAGTCGAACGTGACACACGCAAACTATTCACGACGAAACAATTTAAAGACGCAACCGGGCAGGGTTCGCCCAAAAAGGACTCGACCACCCTCCGCGCTTTCATGGACGGTCGGTCCAAGTTTCTCCTCAAGCACCCAGAGATCAAAGCAATACAAAACCAGTAGCACTTTCGTAGAACGCGATAGTTTGTAGGGCCGGTTCCTATCGGCCACGCCCACCTTTACCCAAAACGGCCGGTGGGAACCGGCCCTACCGATAGAATTGGCAATCGAATCACGGTCGAGGCGTTCGTTCGATGATGATCTTAAGCTCGCCGGCGTTATCTGAAAGCTCCGTCCATGAGTCTCGGCAGCGGACGACAAGGTGCCCATCCTGAGACGCTTTGAAGGTCTCATCGGCCCCTAAATCAAAGGGCTCACTTAATTGGAAGTCGCTGAAAATCGCACCCACCAGTTTCCCTTTACCGGTCTCGTTCCCATCGCCAGTCAAAGCTTTGCCGGCCTCAGCGATCTGCCAGGTGCCCTCGGTTTGGACATCGTAGGATTGCCCCTTCGCAACGGAGACGCCCGTCGCTTGCCAACCGCGCGCCGCCAGAACCTTCCCTTTTACTTTCTTCCCTGAAAGCCGCTTGGGTTTTACGTCCCATTGCCATGCGGCCAGATCCGCGCGATACCCGTTTCCAAAATTTTTCACAAACTGGTCATACTCAAACGAGATGTGTGGCGCCACGTCTCCGTAGGTCGCCTCGAAGCTGGCCGTTTTCCCAGACATCATCGCCACGCCCAAACCCTTGAGGCGACTGGAGTAGTTTTTGTTATTGGCCAGCAAATGACACAACGCCCAACGCCAAGCGTAAGCCTGCCACGAATCGCCGGTGACCTGTCCTGCAGCGACGATATCCAACATTTTTTTCGGCTTGGCTGTTGTTAAATAGCGAATGACGCCCGAGTGGATGTCGACCTCCAGCTGGCCCTGCTTCCAGTAGGCTCCCATTTCGGCCATGCCCTCTGAGTACCATACGGGTCCGGTGCTGCCGAAGGTTTGTTGGCAGTACGCATGAACCGCTTCGTGCTGGACGGTTTGATGTTGATCGCAAGAAAAAACAATCGTTCGGAGCTGCTTGCCTAAAGAACGTGTCATGGTGACACCTGCCGGTTCCCGAATTTTATCAATCGCTCCTTGAGGAAAATCCGCCTCCGAAAAATTTTCAAGATCCCGCACCACATAGCACTCGATCAAACCTCTTGATGGACGCCGATAATACTGAGACACAAGCTCAATCATGGTCTCCAACTTATCCAGCAATATTTGCCCTTGGCGATCTGAAACATCAGTGTGCAACAGAAAGTGCTGGGAGCGCACGTCACGTGGTTGCGCAGGTTCGTCTGATAGAAGACTGTATTTTGTATCCAGCTGAATGGACTCGATGACCGCTTTGTCCCGTTCGTTTTCCAATTCAATCTCAACGGATTTAACAACGAGGTGCCCCGTTTTGAGCTTAAGCGCCTCAAACGCAACAACTTTGTCGCCGGCTTGTACGAAATTCAAGTCGTCGCGCTCGATAGCAACCACTGCGTCGCTGCCAAGATTCACTCTCACACGACTCTTCGAAGCGTATGGTGAATTCGCCACGTTCACGATCAGACGCCCCTTTTTAAATTGCTGGACAACGCCTACGACTTCGCATTTTGCAAACCCCGAGTCGTCGGGGGGTGTTATTTCTTTGACGGAACCTTGGTGATTGGATGATGAATCTTGTTTCAATTCGTCTTCACCCACTAAGGTCAACAGACGGACATCGCCTGCGCTGCGTCCGCCTTTGCGCAGTGACGCTTCGAATTTAACCATCATATTGGGAAGCAAAAATTTAGCTGCGCTGACCTGCCCGGTAACGCTGATGCTTGCTGGAGAGTTGAGAGGTTTCCCGTCGATCGAAACGGATCTTTGCCCCTTTCTCTGAATTTGGCAGACGACAATGTTCTCTTGAGAATCCGCGATTGTAATTTTGTCGTCATTGAGAGCGCGAACCGCACCCGTATTTTTCACTCGGGATTCAACCACAAATTCCTGAGCGCACGCTTCGCCCTCGACCCGCGCCATAGCAGCAACACCAACAATAGCAATCAACGTGCAAAAGAAAAGTCGTCTTAAAAGCGGCATCTGATCTTCTCTGAACAAGGAGTAACAATATTTACTTTGATTGGAGATGTGGCGACATATGGCAGTCTACGTCCACCGAACAACAGTTATAGCAAAATCCAGAAGGAGTCTTGATATCATTGATCGCAACGGTGAAAAAACCTACATGAGATGTACGAAATCTTAGAACGCCGGCGAATACCCGATCTAAGATCTGTGTTGGGAAATCAAATTGCAAACCACCCAAGCAATTCCCATATAAGCAAACAGAACCAAGTTCAACAAAACGCCTTGAACGATGGTGGTGACCATAAACTGAAAACATTCAATCGAAGCTGGAACATCTCCGCGAGAAATACGCCCCAGACTACCTTGAAATCCACTCACCGATGAAGAAATACCTATCGCGAAAGCGCCACAGAAAATATCCAAGTAAACACCAATAAAAAGAATGGAGATTGCAACGCGCGTGCCGTAGGCAATCCATGCCGCCCGCCGAGAAACGGGGTCGGCCATCTTCTGTTGGATTGTCTTTGTGAATTCAAGCGCTGAATAACCGATCACAAAGATCAGTACGCCTATCACCATCCCTAGCACAGCAGGGGCTCGCCAATTCCCCATACCGCCACCAATGACAAAGCTCGGCCCGGCGGCACATACGCAAATTAACAGCCACTTTGCAAACACGTTCGGCAGTTTTGATCGGGGTTTCCCGGAAGCGGTTCTATCGTTGCCGAAGTCACAGGTGCGGCAAATGGATTTACCGAATCTTCAGGATCAATCTGACTCATTGATTTTCATCTTCTGATTCTTCCATTTCCAAAATATTCCAAAGCGGGACAGGAGTCCCGCACTCCAAATTCTATGCTCTTTATGGAGTGCGGTGGCACGACACCGCTTTGGAATTTTTGAAATCGGAAAAGCCAAATCAAAACGGGTGTCCGAAACCGTGACCACACTAAATTTGGCGAAGGTTTGAGCCTCATTTGGCAGGTTAGGCGATATGCCGATCAGGCTAGGGAAGATGATCTTCCGCGTAAGGCCTACAGCGGAACCGATAACTTCCTTAAAGAATGCTCGCCGTCTCTGGAGGCGACACTCAACGCGATAAGACTGCGCCATCTTTTGCATCTTCTTCTGGTCGACAAGCGTCCTATCTTTGCGTCCGAATCCAGCGCTTTGGGTGCCGCTCAAATAGTGCTGCTATCACGGCCAAACCAATCTGCGACAATCTGACCTAGCGGGCTTTTTTATATTGCCAATGGAAGTAAAGTATGTGACGATTCGCATCGGTAAAAATCGTGAATTCCAACTCAGCAGACACTTTTTTGACCGATCGCTCTTAAATGCTGTTAATTACCAATTTCGGGCTGCCGAAGTTAGTTGTTTGCGGCGTTTGACTGCACCCGCATACGGTTCTTCCTTTTATATAAGTGAGCGCCGTTTTATCGCCCGCGAAACTCGTGCGGCAATATGTGCTAGGACGTTTTGTGGCAGGTAGGTTTCCATTACTTGACCGACAATAATTGTAGTTACTTTTACATGAACATCGGCAACCCATTATTAGGTTGCTGCAAACTCAAATCTAATTAGTGACCCTTGGTCGCGACGCAGAGTTTAATTCGATGCAAGAATTTCATTTCCCGACTTGGGTCAACAAGTTCACGCTACTAGTGATCGGAACAGGTTTGGCCGTCGCGGGTTATCTCGCGACCTGCCTCTTCGCAGCGACGCATCCGGAAATCATTAACGTGGGCCATCGCCCCAAACAGCCGGTGCCTTTCAGTCACAAACTGCACGCCGGTCAGTTGAAGATGGACTGTCGTTACTGTCACAACACGGTCGAACGCGCCGGTCATGCTGCCGTTCCGCCAGCGGCAACTTGTGGGAACTGTCATGGTGGCAATCGAACCACCGGTGAATTCGTTGACGGTGTCTGGCAAGCCGGTCGTGATCTGGGGGTCGTTCATCCTGAGAAATCAACGCTTGAACCGATTCGCCTAAGCCTGGAAACAGATAAGTCAGTCCTGTGGGAACGGGTTCACGATTTGCCTGACTTTGTTTACTTCAACCACAGCGTGCACATCGCGCGCGGTGTCAGCTGCGTTTCCTGTCACGGCCGAGTCGACCAGATGGAAGTGGTTGAGCAAGTTAAAACACTTTCAATGAAGTGGTGTCTTGAGTGTCATCGCAACCCAGTCCCGAACATCCGTGATCCACAAATGGTGACCCAATTAGATATGACCTGGGAATCACCCGAAGCTGAAGAGGCCTACCACAAAGAGTGGGCAGAGAAGCTGGGCGTAAATCCAAACGTCAACTGTTCAACCTGTCACCGTTAAAACGTCAGCCGCCGCCCGAGCGTCGCTTTTGCTGCGGCCGGACACCGATTTCGAACCTTTTTCGAACCCCATCGAATCAACCAAACCATTCAGACTCATGAACAAACCGTTTGCAAAAAATCAGCAGCTTGCCCATCATCAATTTGATCTTGATGGTGTCAAAGATTCGCCGGCATTCAACGAAGCTATCGATCGTGACTTTGGAACTGCGACCGATAACTTTGATGGCGATTCCGTTTCCCGCCGCCGCTGGTTGCAGATCATGGGTGCGTCATTGGCGCTGGGCAGCATGTCCGGTTGCCGCTACGAAGAAGAAAAGATCGCGCCTTTCGCGTTCCGCCCGGTCGACAGAATTCCCGGCATCCCGCAAAAATATGCCTCGATGATCGAACTCAGCGGTGTCGCTCAGCCGATCGTCGCGACCAGCTACGACGGTCGGCCGATTAAGCTTGACGGTAATAAGAAGCATCCACAGTCTAATGGCGCTTCGTCGACTTTCACGCAAGCTCGTATTTTGGAGTTCTACGATCCGGATCGTTTGAGATCCGGTGCGATGCTCAAGACACGCGAAAATTCGCGCATGACGTATTGGGAAGATGCCTCTTTTGATGACATCTTTGCGTCAATGAAATCAAACTTGAGCAACCTGTCTAAGGTCGCCGTGCTGGCCGAACCAAGTCAGTCGCCATCGCTGTTGCGAATGAAGAAAGCCTTCACCGCCAAAGGCGGCAAGTGGTTCAGTTTCGGCGGTGCGAGTGACGACAATGCTCGGGCCGGTGCCAAAGAAGCGTTTGGTAAAGCCGTACGCGTGCACAACCATTTTGACAAAGCAAAGATCACGATTTCTTTGGACGCCGATTTCTTGGGCGTTGACACCAACTCGGTCGGTAACGCGGTGGCGTTTGCTAAAACACGCGATGCCGATGCCGCCGCTCAAGGCAAAGGGTTCATGGGCCGGTTGTATGTGGTCGAAAGCCAGCACACGGTCACCGGTGCCGCTGCCGATCATCGCATGTCGGTTCAATCAGGAAAAATGGCAGGCTTCCTCGCCGCTTTGGTTGCTGCGATTGATGCTCGCCAAAAAGGCCAAGAAGTCGACAAATCGCTGCCTTACCGCGAGCGATTGCTGACCGCAATGGCTCAGGACATCGTTGATAATGCTGCCGAAAGTTTGATCGTCGCTGGCGATCTCCAGCCGCCAGCGGTTCACGCGGCCGTTCATGCATTGAATAAAAAGCTGGGTAACGCGGGCAGCACGGTTACTTACAGTGATGTGCCTGACGCCGACGCTGAAGGTAGTTTAGATTCGATCAAAGCGTTTGCCGCTGCTGCTTCCGGTGGCGAAATCGAAACGCTGATCGTGCTCGGTGGTAACCCTGTTTACTCAGCACCGCAAGATTTGAACATCGATGATGCTATTTCTAGCGTCAAGAACCGATTGCATGCGACTTGCTTCAAGAACGAAACGTCTCAAGCATGTGAAACCGTCGTCGACATGGCTCACGCACTGGAGACATGGAAAGATGGTTTGGCCGCTGACGGTTCGATCTGTATCGGACAGCCACTGATCAACCCGCTGTTTGGAAGCAAGTCGAATCTAGAAATCCTGTCGGCGATCATCGGCGAACCGTCCGACAGCCAAACGATTGTCAAAGCAACCGCCGGCCTTTCCAGCAACGATTGGAAACAAGCCGTCCACGATGGTTTCATCAAAGGTAGCGAAGCCAAACCTGCTGGCGTCAGCGCCACAGCAATGCCAACACTCGAAGCCGACGACGCTTGGAAAACGCCATGGGATGGTGAAACGATCGAATTCGTTTTCAATACATCGCCTTCGATGTACGACGGCCAGTTTGCCAACAATGCTTGGATGCAGGAACTGCCTGACTTCACGACAAAGATCACTTGGGACAATGCCGCTTTGGTCAGCCCCAAAACTGCCAAAGCGTTGGGTTTGGCTCAGCACACCAAGGCCACGTTTGAGCTTGGCGGCGAAGTGACATTGCCGGTTCACGTTCAACCAGGTCAAGCCGATGGTTCGATCGGATTGGCGATCGGTTATGGTCGCAAGATGGCAGGCCGAGTTGGCGGCAACAAAGAACTGGCTGTCAAACCTGTTGGTGAAGATGTCAGTCCGTTGCGGTCGACCGAGAACTGGGTAACGGCAACGGGATTAAGTCCTGCTAACGTGACGCCAACGGGCACCGTTTACAAATTGGCGATCGTGCAAGAGCCTTGGGACATTGATTCTGTCGGCCGCGATGAAATTCAAGCCCGAATGTTCCGCAACAAAGACAAAACGGAAACCGATCGCAGTTCATTGATCCGCGAAGGCAGCTTTGAAAGTTACGCCGAGTTCGCGGTCAATCATGAAGATGCATTCAAAGTTGAAACAGAAGGTGGCGAAGGTCACGATGATCGCGCCGCTGACGATAAGCACTCCAGCACGAAACCAAAATCATCGGCGCTGCCGATCATCACCAACGTCAGCTTCAATCCCAACGGAGCCCGACCTGATGATGTAGCCGCTGGTGAAGACCATGGCCACGACCACAAAGAAGGTGACGATCACGCCCATGAAGGCGAATCGCACGAAGGCGGCGATGCTCATGGTCACGACGGCGATTCGCATGGACATGCTGCTCATCATGAAGGCCATGTCGAAGGCTCCGAGCGTGACCCAGAAGATTCGGTTCATCGCGCTGCGTGGCCAGAAGCTTTCCACATGCACCACTCCTTGTTCGATCTGACCAAGGGTACGCGTGAGATTTACAAAGAGACCGATCCTACGCACACCAACGTTTGGGGCAAAGCGATCGACCTCAACAAGTGCATCGGCTGTAACTCGTGCGTCGTTGCCTGCCAATCAGAAAACAACGTTCCCGTCGTAGGACGCGACGATGTGCGACGTGGTCGCGAGATGCACTGGATTCGCATCGACCGCTACTTCGGTAACAACTTGTACACCGAAGAGGCCGCCGAAAACGACGACAAGCAGATCGTTCACCAACCGATCGCCTGTCATCACTGCGAAAACGCACCCTGCGAAACGGTTTGCCCAGTCGCAGCGACCGTCCACAGTAACGAAGGACTTAACGACATGGTCTACAACCGCTGTATCGGAACTCGATATTGCGGAAACAACTGTCCTTATAAAGTACGTCGTTTCAACTTCTTCAATTACTCTGACGCGAAGACGTTCCTCAAGTATCCCGGCGCTGACAAATTACCGGCCGGCGATCGCAATCTTCAGAACCTGATGATGAACCCAGAAGTTTCCATCCGCAGCCGCGGCGTGATGGAAAAATGTACTTACTGTGTTCAGCGTATTCAGAACACAAAGATCAAAGCTAAGGCCGAAGGTCGTGAGATTGGCGACAACGAAATCACCGTTGCTTGCCAGGACGCTTGTCCAACATCGGCGATCAGCTTTGGCGATCTTAACCGTGTCGGCAGCGACGTGCACGCTGACCACCACAATCCGCGTCGTTACTCGATGCTGGACGAGCTGAACAACCGTCCGCGTACGGTTTACTTGGCTCGGGTGAGAAACGTGCATCCGGCGATGATTGATTTCGACGATCGTGATTCGGTGCACGCTCCTTATGGCGGCGAAGCAGCACACTAAGTCAAACAGAACATTAGAACAGGCAGTGGTTACCAACCTCCGCTGCAGAACAAAACACTTTTAGAGACAACCTTACGGAACGAACCATGACGACTGTTGATCCCCAAAGTTTGGACAACACGTACGACGACGCTTCGCATCGCACCCCGCTGGTATTAGGCGGGTTGGATTACGAAGGCGTGACCGACACGGCGTGTGGATTTTGGGAGGCCGATTCGGCTCCGAAAATCTGGTGGATCCTATTAGGCCTCGCGATCAGCTTGCTGATGATGCTGGGCGGATTGATCCAGCACCTCCTGTTCGCAGGTGTTGGCGTTTGGGGAAACAACAACCCCGCCTATTGGGGTTGGCCGATCGTAAACTTCGTTTTCTGGGTCGGTATCGGCCACGCGGGAACGCTGATTTCTGCGATTCTGTTTCTGTTCCGCCAGAACTGGCGAACCAGTATTAACCGAGCCGCTGAAGCGATGACGATTTTCGCGGTTGTTTGTGCAGGTACCTTCCCCGGCATTCACATCGGTCGCGTTTGGGTGTTTTACTGGCTGTTTCCGATTCCTACAGAACACTTGGCGATGTGGCCTAACTTCCGCAGCCCGCTGTTGTGGGACGTTTTCGCGGTTTCAACTTACGCGACCGTTTCCCTGTTGTTCTGGTACATGGGGATGGTTCCTGATATCGCGACCTTCCGCGATCGCACAAAATCAAAGATTGGCAAAATCATCTACGGACTGTTGTCACTGGGCTGGACCGGTTCGGCTCGCAACTGGCACCGTTACGAGATCGCTTACACGCTGCTGGCAGCACTGGCGACACCGCTGGTTCTTTCAGTGCACACGATCGTTAGTTTCGACTTTGCGGTATCTCAGGTCCCTGGTTGGCACACGACGATCTTCCCGCCTTACTTTGTTGCCGGTGCGATCTTTAGTGGTTTCGCGATGGTGGTAACGTTGCTGGTACCGGCGCGAGAATTGTTTGGTTTGCAAAAACTGATCACGCTTCGCCACCTTGAAAACATGAACAAGATCATTATGGCGACAGGCCTGATGGTCGGTACCGCGTACGGTATCGAGTTCTTCATCGCTTGGTACTCAGGCGTTCCGTGGGAAGCCTTCGCGTTTTGGAACCGAGCCTTTGGTAATTACTGGTGGGCTTATTGGATCATGGTCAGCTGCAACGTTTTGATCCCGCAGTTGTTCTGGTTCAAGTGGTGCCGGACGACGCCTTGGTTCATGGTGATCGTTTGTATTTTCGTCAACATCGGCATGTGGTTCGAGCGTTTTGTGATCACGATTACTTCGTTGTGTCGCGACTTCGTTCCTTCCAGTTGGGCGTACTTCACGCCGACTTGGGTGGACCTTGGAATGCTGATTGGTAGTTTCGGTTTGTTCTCCACTTTGTTCTTGCTGTTCTGCCGCTTCTTGCCGGTGATCGCGATGGCAGAAGTGAAGGGCATCATGCCCAGAGACCATCATTAATGGATGTTGGGTCGCAACCGCTGAGTGCACAAAAACAAGCTTAGAGAATTTTTTAACAAAGACGTTTAGACATGGCAGAAAAATCAAACAACGAATCCAAAGAGCAAGAGCTGGTTGGATTGCTGGCGCAGTTTGACGATCCCGAAACGTTGGTTCACGCCTGTAACGAGGCGCGCGAAGCCGGTTACAAAAAGATGGACGCGTATTCGCCGTTCCCTGTACACGGCATCGATCCGGCGATCGGCATCAAACGGTCTTACCTGCCGTTTATCGTGTTGGCGGTTGCTTTAGGTGCGGTTTGTCTGGGACTAGGGCTTCAGTTGTACGCCAACGGTCAGGATTACCTTTGGCCGTTTCCAGGTTACAAATTCCTGATCAGTGGCAAGCCGATCTTTAGCATTCCGGCAAACATTCCTGTTACCTTTGAAATCATCGTTCTTTCCAGTGCCTTTGCGACCTTCTTTGGCATGTGGATTTTGAACAAACTGCCTCGTTTTTCAAACCCGCTTCATCGCGTTTCGCGATTCAAGCGCGTAACCAACGACAAATTCTTCTTGATGCTCGAAGCGGCTGATGAGAAGTTCTCGCGCTCTGGTTCAGAAGGCCAGTTGAACGAGTGGGGTGCTGTTGCGATCGACGAAGTCAATCAGGACTTGACCGACACCGAACTTCCAAAATGGTTGGCGACGGTAGGAATCCTTGGAGCCATCCTATTGCTATTGCCACCAGCGGCTATCTTCAGCCAGTGGGGCCAAACCAATCGACTGCCTCGATTGCACGTTGTTCCCGATATGGACTGGCAACACAAATCAAAGACACAAACCGTAGCCGCGAATCTTTCGAACGAACTTGATGGCGTCGAATTGATGTACGACGATTTTCGTTCAGCCCGACGACCGGTCGACGGAGCGATTGCGTTTGGGTCTTTGGATATCGACACCGAATTGCACTACGGTATCAAATCTGATTTCGCCTACACCATCACCTC
>CALDEW010000555.1 GCA_937942355.1 uncultured Pirellulaceae bacterium
ATACTCGATGACTTGCTCGGCCAATTTCTCCACCGGCAGATCCCCTTGAAGGCGAACTTCCGGTTTCTCCGGAGCCTCATAAGGTGCATCGATGCCGGTGAAACCCTTGATCTCACCAGCGCGAGCTTTCTTATAAAGTCCCTTGGGATCGCGCTGTTCGCAGATTTCGATCGGCGTATCGACAAAAACCTCTACGAAGTCGACCGCGCTACCAGCGGCAACCACCGTCTTCCGCACCAGATCACGGTCTGCGCGATAGGGACTGACGAATGCCGTCAGCGCCAGCATACCCGTCGAGCACAAGATCTCGCCCACACAGCCGATGCGGCGAATGTTCTCGGTCCGATCTTCGGCCGCGAAGCCCAGCCCGAAACGCTTGGCAAAATCATCGCCAAAGGTCGGCGCCAGCAGTTCAGAGCTCGCATTGAGCCCGTGGCGGATGTTGTCGCCGTCGAGCACAAAGCTGTTCTGTTTGAGTTCGAAGAGTTTTGCATCAACGCAGTTGGCGACGGTCGATTTGCCGCTGCCGCTAAGCCCCGTGAACCAAACGACGCAGCCGCGCGGACGCTTGACTGTTTGATCGTGCCAAGTCACAAGTGTTTTTTCAGCCATCAGTTTGCCAATAAGATATTTCGATTGTCTGTTTTTTACGCAGGACCGGCTGGCAGCCTATTCCATACGGATAATTTCAGCGATAGGAAAAAGGGTACTCCCCACGTATAATTTCGCTACGTCAAACCTATCGGTCAGAAGAAATTTCCTGCTATGCAACTCCCTATCGTCGAAGCAAAAAAAGCCTGTGCGCGCTTGGAGACGCTCGGCGGAGGCGCCGCGGTGCAAGCTCCGGTGGGGAAAATCGAACTCCCCATGTCGATGGACGAGGCTCGTGATCGCGGCTGGGACGAATTGGATGTCGTTTTCATCACCGGCGACGGATACATCGATCACCCCAGTTTCGCGATGGCGATTTTGGGCCGAACGCTGGAAGCCGCCGGATTCCGCGTGGGAATCGTGTCTCAGCCCGATTGGCGAAGCTGCGATGACTGGCGGCGTTTCGGGCGGCCGCGGCTGTTCTTCGGAATCAGCGCCGGCAACATGGACTCGATGATCAACCACTACACCGCCAACCGCAAAGTTCGCAACAGCGACGCTTACTCGCCCGGCGGACGAATTGGTTTACGACCTGATCGTGCGACGCTCTCCTACTGCCACCGTGCACGAGAAGCTTACAAAGGCGTGCCTGTGATCGCCGGTGGCGTTGAAGCGTCCCTTCGCCGGTTAGCCCATTACGATTTTTGGGGCGACAACGTCCGTAAGTCGATCCTGCTGGACAGCAAAGCGGATTTGGTTTGCTACGGCATGGGCGAAAACCCCATCGTCGAAATTGCTCAGCGTTTGGACGCTGGCGAGACCGTCAAAGACCTACGCGACATGCGCGGCGTGGCTTATGTAGCGGGAGCTAAAGACATTGTGCCTGAAGACGCGCTGGCTCTACCAAGCTTCGAAGAAGTGCGCGACGATAAGATGGCTTTCGCCGAAGCCACCAAAATCATCCACAACGAAACCAACCCCTACAACGCCAAGCGTCTGACGCAGAAGCACGCAGAACTAACGGTTGTCGTGAACCCGCCGCAGTTCCCGATCAGCCAAGACGCGATGGACCAGATTTACGGATTGCCTTACACCCGAAAACAGCATCCGTCTTACAAAGAAAAAATCCCCGCGTTCACGATGATCAAAGATTCGGTCACGATCATGCGAGGCTGTTTTGGTGGCTGTACATTCTGTTCGATTACGGCTCATCAGGGCCGAGTGATTCAATCGCGTTCTAAAGATTCGATCATCAAAGAGATCGACACGATGGCCAGCGACAAGAATTTCAAAGGCACCGTCAGCGACATCGGCGGCCCGACGGCCAACATGTACCAGATGCAATGCACCAAGCCCGAGGTCGAAGCCAAGTGCCGTCGACAGTCTTGCGTGCATCCTAAGATCTGTAAACTGCTGGGCACCGACCATGGCCCACTGATCCAGTTGATGAAGGAATCGCGCGACGTCAAAGGCGTGAAGAAGGTGCTGGTCGCCAGCGGCGTCCGCATGGATCTTGCTCGCCGCAGCCCTGAATATATTAAGGAACTGACCGAGCACCACGTCGGGGGTTTGCTAAAAGTGGCTCCCGAACATGCCAGCGACGGCGTGCTGGATAAAATGCGAAAGCCAAGCGTCGACGATTTTGAGAATTTCTCGGACATCTTCCGCGAGCAATCCAAAGAGTCAGGCAAGAAGCAGTATCTGGTTCCTTACTTCATCTCATCCCATCCCGGCAGCGACATCAATTCGATGATCGACCTTGCCGTGTTCCTCAAACGCAACGGTTACAAACCGGATCAGGTCCAGGACTTCATCCCTGCGCCGCTGGATGTGGCGACGTGCATGTACTACACGGAAATGGATCCGTTCACCAAGAAACCAGTCTTCATCGCCAAATCGCTCAAGGATCGCAAGATGCAACGGGCGCTGATGCAGTTCTTCAAACCGGAGAACTATTTCGAAGTCCGCAAAGCATTGCAAGATGCGGGACGACATGAGCTGATCGGTGGCGGCTGTGATTGTTTGATTCCAGCGAAAGCCCCACAGGAGGCGATCAAAAAACGCCGCGCCGATGCCAACAAGCGTTTCCGAGGCGAATACGTCCACACGATGCCCGATGGTTCGGCAGCCGGAAAGAATAAATCCGGCAAAAAGAAAAAGGGAAAGAAGAAACAATCGCGTTTCAAACCCGGCGAAGGTTACCGTCCCGATCGCAAGAGTATTAAGAAGAAGCAGTAGTCGCCTGTCCGACTGGGGGATTGAAACACAGAGTCACGGAGATCACGGAGGACAGACGTGAAGGAGAACTCTGTGACCTCCGTGACTCTGTGTTTTGAATGATTGCACTAACCATTTTCGTACCCATTCACGATTCGACTGACACCATCGACGACACGCACTTCATGGAAATTAATCAGCAAACCATACCGCAGCTTCAACAAGCGTAGATGGGACAAAACTTGAGCCTTGTCTACCGGATGAATTGTTGTTTTGGCCTTAAGTTCAACTACGACCTGCCCATTGACGACAAGGTCGGCACGAAAACCACATTCTAACTTGATTTCGTCATAAACCACGGGCACGGGCTGTTCCTCAGTAACTTCAAATCCGCGTTTGCGTAATTCATGCGCTAAGCAAACGCGGTAAGCGGATTCCAGCAACCCAGGTCCGAGTCGTTTGTGGACTTCGATTGCTGCACCGATGATGGCTTCGGTCAACTGATTGACTGCACTCATGCTTGCCTCCGAATCAGCTATTGGATTGAATTAACTTTAAGAGAGCTCTGTAAGTTGATTGGCTTCAGCAGAATAACTGCCAAACCTCATCATCAAAATTGTAACGGATCCAAAACCTAAAACGCTTCAATTTTTCTTTCGATGACAAATGCGATAACGGGTCTGTCGGCGCTCTGATTGTGGGGGCCTTAAAACACAGAGGCACGGAGATCACAGAGGACAGGTGCGAAGGAGAACTCTGTGTCCTCTGTGACTCTGTGTTTTAACCTTTCTTAGAAAGCCAATTGCCTTTCGCTTGGTGTCGAAATTGCGCGCGGGCGCACTTTCGCGGAGCGAAAGGCTACTTTGTTCCAACCGCTGCGCTAATGTTGGATAATTCGCTTTCTTCTAAACGCATCAACAAATGGCGATTGATGTCGCGGACGATTCCTGGGCCGCCGTAGATGAAACCGGTGTAAATCTGAACCAGCGACGCTCCGGCGCGGATCATTTGCCAAGCGTCTTCGCCGTTGCTGATGCCGCCGACGCCGATGATGGGGATTTCTCCCTTTAGTTCCGAATACAACGCGGCTACGACAGCGCGACTGCGTATCGTCAATGGAACCCCCGAAAGCCCGCCGGCGCCGATCGCTTCTATTTCGCTATCGGAAGTTTTTAATTCGTCGCGCGAAATCGTGGTGTTGGTCGCGATGATGCCGTCCAAATTAATCTCCTTGAGGATCGAAACGATGTCGGCCAGCTGTTCATCGGTGACGTCCGGAGCGATCTTCAGCAGAATTGGCTTTTGGGGGATCTCGTGATCGGCCGCCAACTGAACATTCTTGGTTTGGATCTGAGACAGCAATTGGATCAATGGTTCACGATTTTGCAGCGTTCGTAGCCCCGGCGTGTTGGGGGAACTGACGTTCACCGTGAAGTAGTCGGCGTAGATGAA
>CALDEW010000556.1 GCA_937942355.1 uncultured Pirellulaceae bacterium
CGCAGTCCCTCGATCCCACATGCGAATGTAGTGCAGCGCGGCACGAACGAACAATGCCTTTGGCCCCCATTTCAAATTCTGCTGTTGCAGATATTCATGCTGAAGATCCCAAGCGTATCGGATCGGCGTGTGAACGTAAGAAACATGCAGTTGTTCACAGCTTGTGATGACGCTCTTCGCGAAGGCGTGGCTTGACGACAAAACAACGTCCGCCTCACTAACGTCAAATTGCTCGATCGCAAAGGGCATCAATGGGAGGTAATTTCGAAACCTTTTCTTTTGAAACGGTAATCGTTGAATAAACGAGGTTTCGATATCCCTAACGCCAAGGTATTCCTTTTGCTTTTCATCGAGATGATCAATGATCGAATAAACCGTCGGATCGGGAAAGCACTTGACCATTTCCCGAACAACTTTTTCGGAGCCGGCAACACAATCAAACCAATCGTGGACGAGTGCAATTCGGTTCATAGCAAATCAGATAGGGAGGAGAAGGGAAATAAACGCTGGTGGACTAGATTGCGAAAGTTGGCAACGCTCAAACCCGAACCGCCAAAATCAAGGTTCAGAATTTCAAACAGAACTTCGCAACTAAGTAACGGTAGCTTTTTATTTCCCTCAAAAGGAATTCCTCGGGAGAATCCCTAATTCATTTGCCATTTGCTCCTTTTGCGTGGGGCTTACATAACGATCAAGCACGGACAACCGGCCTATTCGATCTAACCGGACTTCACAACGTTGATCGGTTGGCCGGCTTTGAATGCCGCGATGTTGTCGGCGGTGATCTGCATCAGACGTTTCCTGGCCTCGATGGCGGTCCACGCAACATGCGGGGTCAGCAAACAGTTTGGTGCTGACAAAAGAGGGTTGCTCGGTTCGGGTGGTTCGGACGAAAGAACATCCAAACATGCGCCTCCGATCTGTTGCTTCGATAACGCATCAGCAAGATCTTGTTCGTGGATCAGCCCGCCGCGCGCCGTATTGATCAAGATCGCCGTCGGTTTCATCTGCTCAATCAATTCGGCGCCTACGAACTGATTGTTGGACTCGGTCAAAGGGCAGTGCAAGCTGAGGTAATCTGATTCTGCGACAACTTCTTCAATCGAGCCCCAACGCGCGGACTCAAAACCCGGAACCTCTTTCTGAGTGCGGCTGTGAATCATGATCTTCAAACCAAACGCCTGCGCCAATTTCGCTGTGGCTTGCCCAATTCGACCAAAACCAATCACCCCGAACGTTTTGCCAGTCAGCTCGTTGATGGGAGATAGCCAAAACGAAAAATTATTGCGCTTTTGCCACTGCCCCTCAAGAATCGCATCATGATGAGCCTCGACACGGTGCAGGTAAGACAGCAGCATCGCGAAAACGTGCTGAGCCACCGATTGCGTGCTGTAAACTGGCACGTTGCACACTGTAATCCCACGCGATTCTGCCGCCGCAACATCGACGACGTTGTAACCCGTTGCGGTTACCGCGATCAATTTCAGTTCCGGTAACTGATCCATCGTACCGGCATCTAACGGGACCTTATTGGTCAACACAACGGGTGCCGCTTCGCAGCGCGCGACGATTTCCTCGGCCGAGGTCCGATCGAAAGTGACGACATCGCCGTGAGCTTCAACAGGACTCCAAGGATTATCGCCTGGATTGAGCGTATGGCCGTCGAGAACAACGATTTTCATGATTTATGCGTGGCTTGATGACGAATTGAAGAACTAAGTTTTCCATCATCCTATAAATCAGCGCAAAAAAACACCCTCGGCAACCTTGGGTTTCAGGGGGGCTAAAAACACCAAAGTTGATCCGAAGGCGATTGGTCTGATCCCGACTTAGCATCCTTGCAAAGTCGGAGTCGAGTTAAGTGTTAAGCGATTTAGAGGTCCAATACCGTTAGCTTCCGTGCCGCCAACATTGGACCGTGCTTGGATCACCAAAAGCAATCTTCAGCGAAACGCAAAACAACTCCATTTGTTTTGTTCGAAAGCAAACTGAATCAATCTGCTTTCGACGAGGGGCAAGTTATTGAAATGCTGAAGACCGGTCAAGGCTGGTTTCTTGAATCAATCTGAAAAAATTTTTGACATCGGCGGATGGAAAAATAGATAAAGCATCGGAGACAAAAAAGACGATTTCCACGACGCGCAAATCGCTCAACCTACCCAAAGGCCAGTTTGAAAAAAAATTGTTTGCTATCAAATCGAAAGAAGCAAACCAAGAACGAAACGAAACTGCAATCAAATTCGTTTTGCGACACGCAACTTCGCGCTTCGTGAACGCGGATTATCTGACAACTCTTGTTCGGAGGCAGTTATTGGCTTCTTTGTTAGGTTTTCCAGTCGGTCGTCCTTGGCGATGGATTGCTTCACTATCCTATCTTCAAGCGAATGAAAACTTATCACGGCCAAACGGCCACCGGGGCTAAGAATGTCCGGCATTCGATTCATCGCAACCTGCACCCATTTCAATTCTTCATTGACAGCAATTCGCAAAGCTTGAAATGTACGGGTGGCGGGGTCGATCGAGTGATTTTTGGAGCGAGGTACACAACTGCGAACAATTTTTGCCAAGGCACTGGCCGATCTGATAGTCGTGTCCTGCCGAACGAGGCAGATCTTTCGCGCGATCCGTCGGCTGAGACGCTCTTCGCCGAACTGGTATATAATATCGGCCAAATGTTTTTCGCTCAGTCGGTTAATGATCCGCCAAGCCGCGTCTCCTTGGAGTGGATCGAACCTAAGATCTAAATCACCGTCGCTTTGAAAACTAAATCCGCGATCTCGATCGGCCAACTGATCGCTGGAAAGCCCCAGGTCCAACAGCACACCATCGACGCTTTCGATTTCCAACTGTTTCAAGTACTCGGGAACATCGGCATAGTTGGAGTGAATGAAGGTTGCTCGTGGGTCGTCGATTTTTTCAATCGCCAATTCAACAGGAAGAGGATCTCGGTCAAAAGCAATCAAGCGGCCCTTTGGCCCCAGGCGCTGTAAAATTGCTGCCGCATGACCGCCACCACCTAGCGTTCCGTCAATGATGATCGAATCGGGCGATAGGCTAAGGCCGTCAAGAACTTCGTCCATCAGGACGGGAATATGAATGGTCAAACGAACTCTGCTTTTTAATAGGTGATTTGCTTAGTTAAAAAGGACATTCTCTATGCCTGAGTGAACTAATTCACAAACATAGTCTAAGGAAGCGACTAGGTTGTCAATGAACTTTCCTGCTTTAATAAATGCCCAAAACCAACCAGACACAACCCTAGTGCTGTGTTCCAACTTAGATTTA
>CALDEW010000557.1 GCA_937942355.1 uncultured Pirellulaceae bacterium
GATTGAGCGTCCAACAAAAAGAAGACTTGATCCTGCCCTTCTTCAACTCGTTTGCGTTTGGGTTCCAGTTCGTCAAACGCAGCGACCCGCGCGTTGAAGTTTGTTTTCATCGTCTCCATGGCGCGATCAACCTCGGTGTAGGCCGCGTTGAGATCGTGCAAGATTTGGCGCTGTTGTTCTTTCAACACGGCGCGCTCCCGAGCCAACGTAAGTTCCGCGTTGCGGATCGCCAGATGGCCCGCGCGGTTGCCGATCGTTCCGCCCAGCTCAACGCCCAAAGACCAGTCGTCCAAATTACCTTCAAACAGCTCCGAAACGGCGCTGCCATTATCACGGTCACGCGAACCGAATAAGTTATCGCCGAAGCCACGGAATCCGTACTGGCCGACCACGTCCAAACGCCACTTGTTTAATTGCTTTGCCGCCAACAGTTCCAGTTCGCGTTGGCTGATCGCCCACTTCTGCCGGCGTAGTTCGACGCGCGATTGAAGGGCCGATGACTGGGATTGGTCCCAATCAAACGCGACCGGCGCCAGCACGGGCTCAGTCGCGGGGCGGATCAAGCGCCCGTCAGCAGCACCGATACCCAACAAGCGCCGCAGGTTGCGTTCGGCGCTGATGACGCCGACTTGACCGGCGGTTGTTCCGGTGAGTGCATTTTGAGCTTGGGCTTTGAATAGGAAGTATTGCTGGCGAGCCTGAGCTTCGTCATCAGGACGGCCGATGCCGTTGTCAAAACGCAGCTTGCGATTCTCCCACGTTTCGCGCGATGATTCGCGCGCAGCGATTTTGGTATCCAAGTCACGGTAGGCGAAGTACAACTCCCAGTAGGCGCGTTCGACATCACGCACTAAATCGCGGACGGAGATCTCAAAGTCGGCTAAGGAGATGTCGCTGCGAATACGCCGGATTAAAACACCGTCGTATTGGCCTGGAACCGCATTGGGCCCTGCAATGCGATTGACGGCCGTTCCACTTCCGCGCATCAGCGGCTGGCGCACCTCTAAGAGATTGAGAACGTCGAAGGTGGAACCAAACAAGTTCGCCGGCGACGAGTTGCGATCGTAAAGGGTGGTGCTCCGCATCGTGAACGCAGTACCGGCGGCCGTTTGCTTGGACAGCTGCGTGTTGAAGTTGGAGGTGTTGCTGGTCAGCTGAGGCGTACCTCCACCGAAGAACAGGTTGTTGAATTCGCGCTCGCTTCGACCGTAAGTGAAGCTAGAGGAAAGCTGCGCGTCGAAATCAGACAGAGCATCCTCGACGCTGCCGAGACTGGTTTCTTGAATCGCTTGGTCGTACAGCGTGTTGACGCCTTGCGGAGCCGACACAACGACGCCGCCGATTTTTTGCAGAACTTTGCTATTGGCCAACGCCATCTCGACACACTGGTCGATCGTCAAATCCCACGACGCGGTATCTTGATAGTTGCTGATTGTCAGCGGCTTGGCGGTGCGTAGTTCGTCTCCGGTGGTACAAGCTTCACATTCAAGGTCGGGCGTTTCAATTTGCTGAAGAAAACTCTGGCAGGGGGTTTCGGAGATCTGTTCGAATTGCAGATTTGAGGTTGCCCGCGATGCGCAACCGACCAGCGTAACCAGTCCCAGAATAGTGGGAACGAAAGCGCGCCACCGTTTCAGGCAACTGTTTCGATTCGTTTTCGCGCTGTTGGGTGTCGGCAAGGGCATTAGAGTCTTTGCATGAGTACATTGAGATAGCTCATGCATCGGTCCCTCATAACAGGCATCAGCAGAATTACCCGTCAATCCGATAGCGCCAACGTGACCGAATCAGTCTCCGTAGTCATTAGAGTTTAACATTTTGTGCGGCACTGGTTGTTATCCGCGTTTAAGATCTGCGGGAACCCCAATCACGCCCCCCCATTTGGGGCGCATTAATTTTTATAGAATTCCTGTATACATCGGCTGCAAGGTTCGCAGAGCCCCGCCTAGCAAACACCAAATTGTTTACAATACCGCCCTTCCCGTTTAACGTCAGATCGCGAAAGCATAAATAATGGCAGAACTAGCGACTTTTAATGATGAAGTTGATTTTCTAAAAAAGCACTTTGAAGTTGATGTCTTGGAGAATGCCGAAGGCGCCAAGATCGCTTGCGTCGCCGCGCTGCAAGGCCGCACGATGACATCCAACTCATCCGGTAGTTCTCAACGAAGCAACGGCTTTATCAGCCGTAAAGCCGTTGAGCGTGGGCTGGTCGATCCGCAGCTGAATATGGTTGGGGGCGAGGACCGGATCTGGATTTCGCCAGAAGGCGGACAATTCTCAGTTTTCTTCGATCCGGACGTCGAGATGTCTTTCGCGAATTGGCGAACGCCCCCATGTATCGATACTGAGAGTTTTGAGCTAATCGACCGTACCGATCGCTCGTTGACGTATCATAAACGCGCCTCAGTCACCAACATGAGCGGCTTCACGTTTGATTTGGAACTCGAGCGTCGAGTTGAGCTGAAGAATCGCAGCGCGGTTGAGCAGAATTTTGCCCTCGTCCTGCCGTCGGATGTCGAAGTCGTCAGTCACGAGTCCTTCAACAAGATCACAAACGTAGGTAGTACCCCTTGGGTGGCTGAAACAGGATTGATTGGTCTATGGTCAATCTGCTTGAACCCGCCGGCCGATGATGCGGTGATGATGATTCCGTTTCAACCCGGCAGCGAAGCTGAACTGGGGAAGATCGTGACGGCGGACTACTTTGGAAAGCTCGAAGATGATCGTCTGGCTGTGTCAGAAGAACTAAATTTGGTTTTTATGAGAGGCGATGGAAACTTCCGCAGTAAGCTTGGCATCTCTTTCCCCCGAGCCTGTTCGCCGATCGGCGGTTGGAATCCCTCATCTCAGACGCTCACCATCGTCGAATTTAACTTGCCCAAAACGGCCCCTGACGGGTACACCAATAACCTTTGGGAGTATCAGGACGAGCCGTTTGCCGGTGACGTGGTCAATGCCTACAACGATGGGCCCAACGACTCCGGTGAAGGCATGGGCGGTTTTTTCGAACTGGAGACTGTGAGCCCTGCACTGGCGTTGAAGCCCGGCGAAAGTTTCACTCACACGCCTTGTACCACGCACCTGACAGGAAGCCGCGAGTCGCTGAACGATATCGCGACTACAATTTTTGGTGCCACGCTTGCGCAGATCGAATCAGCGCTAAGTCCGCTGAAAAAGTAATTTCGAATTTGGCAACATGGGCCGGTTGACTTAGAATCATGGTTCCGATTTCGAAGGTTAGTGTGTAGGGCCGGTTCCTACCGGCCAAGCCCCACCTTTACCTCAAACAGGCCGGTGGGAACCGGCCCTACGAACAATGCGGGCCCACTAAAGTCTCGGAAGACCCACGGTTTCAACCTCACATAGCTACGCAAGTGAACAATATGCTCCTCTTTGAAGTTACCTTGATGCGCGTTACCAACGGTCGTGTTTTCTTGAGCCTGACAGCGATCCTGTTCATGGTACTGAACATCGGCACCGCCCACACTGCATTGGCTGACGAGGCAAACACGGGCGACGCTGAAGCCAAAAAGCCAAACATTCTTTACATCATGTCCGACGATCATACGTCGACGGGCATTGGTTGCTACGGCAGTCGATTGGCCTATCTGAATCCGACCCCCAACATTGACCGGCTGGCCACCGAGGGCGTGCGATTGGCGAATTGTTTTTGTACCAATAGCATCTGCACGCCCAGTCGCGCGACCATCCTCAGCGGACAGTACTCCAACGTCAACGGCGTCACGACCTTGATCCAACCGTTGGAAGCACGCAAACATACGGTACCGCGACTAATTAAACAGGCCGGGTACGAAACCGCGATGATTGGCAAGTGGCATCTAAAGGTTGAACCGGAGTTATTCGATTTCTACACGGTGCTGCCCGGGCAAGGCTGGTATCACAATCCGGAATTCCGCATCCGTGGCAGTAAACCCTGGCCCAAGAATACGATGCGGGTCCGCAAGCACTCCTCCGACGCGATCACTGATATCGCGCTGAAATGGCTCAAGACGCGCAAGCAAAAAGGAAAGCCATTCTTTTTGATGCACCACTTTAAAGCGCCCCACGATGATTTTGAAAACGCCGAGCGCTATGACTTTCTGTATCAGAACGAAACGATTCCCGAACCCGACAGTCTGCGCGACCGAGGTCATCATGGCCCGATCGGCAAAGACAGCTACGGCACCAGCGTTTCCAATCGTAACAAACGCCGCAACATGGGCATGCACATGTTCGTGGATCAGACGCTGAGCGATGAAGAGTACACGACGGAGTCCTACCAGCGTTACATGAAGAAGTTTCTACGCACCGTAAAAGGCGTCGATGATAACGTCGGGCGTCTGTTGGCTCATTTGGAACAAACGGGCGAACTGGACAACACCATTATCATTTACACCGCGGATCAGGGGTTCATGTTGGGCGAACACGACTACATCGACAAACGCTGGATGTACGAGGAATCGCTGCGGATGCCATTTTTGGTGCGCTATCCAAAGCGATTCAAAGCTGGCACCGTAAACGAAGACATCATCAACAACGTTGATTTTTGTCCAACGTTGCTGGAGATGGCCGGTGCCGACAAGTTCATCGACGAACTGGAACCGGACCAAGCGCTGCAAGGGCGCAGTTTCGTCTCCAACCTCAGCGGTAGCACGCCCGAGGATTGGCCAACGAGTTCTTATTATCGCTACTGGATGCACATGGCGCATCATGACAATCCGGCCCACTTTGGTATCCGCAACCAGCAATTCAAATTGATCTTCTTCTACGGCCGAAAATTAAAAGAAGAGTGGTACTACAATCCTGATCGCGTCAGTGATACCGAACCTTTCTGGGAGTTGTACGATATAAAGAACGACCCCAAGGAGATGAACAACTTGATCGACGATCCTGCATATGCGGAGAAGTTCAAGGAGCTCAAGGCCGATCTGTACGCGGCGCGAGTCAAAGCGGGAGATACCGACGCAGAGTTCCCCGATGTTCAAAAACTCTTTGAGTCCGTGACGCCGCCGGCGATGAAGTAGCCATTGGCGGCGGTAGTGGACGACGCGCGGAGTCCCGCCCAACGACAGAGCTCAGCAATCGAGTAACCTCGAGAACCTGAAAACCGTCTGAAAAAATATTCGCCGGCAGGAAATCCTTCGGTCAGTTGAATGCCGGTGCTGGACTCGTTGCCTCGCCCACTACCTAAAAACACGCGTTTTTACGGCAAAACTTTGTGACAAAATTCACAAGGTAGCGCCGGAGAACTTTCTTTTAAAAAAACACCAAACGCGCGAACCTTTCGCTGCCGAAGTCGTCTCTAGGGGTGTGGGTCAGGATTCCCACGACTATCAGCCGAATTTGTGCTATAGTTCCGATGGCGGCGATTTTTGTCGTTATGCCATCACCCTCCGTTTGCTCATCGACGGTATCGTCATTTTGCAAGCGGCAACAAAGGTTCTCTTTTATGCGTGCCAGTCACGCGGGAGCAATGAAATGCGTTCAAACATCTTTACTTCAATCGCAAACGTCATCCGTTTCAGCGCCGAAGGTACAGAGATGTTGCGCAAATCATCCTCGCAATGCTCGCACCTCAAATCGTGTGCCGTAAGTCTGGAGAAGTACTTGCCATCCATTGGCGGACTTCTGCGGCTATTAGGCGCGGCAGGCACCGGGATAAATCCGGCCTATGTGAATGCAAATTATGCATTTACGGCAGGGCTGATTCCGGCCACCGCGACTGTGGGCAATTGCCCCGGCAGCTGGGTCAAATCCATTGATGAACGAGGCAGTGATGCCATCGACCATCAACGGCTGACTCAACCCAGATCGCAGCGATCTAGCTAAGACCATCCCGGTCAACGTCGCCACAAGTTTCACCTTCGAAACAGGCAACGAAAAATTAGCTCCTTCAGCGTCTGGGATTAAGTTCCGAGTCTCTCGTGCTACGCGTGTATAAACCGCAAGCACTAGTTCTCGGCTCCACACGATCCTTTCACGATTCGACGTCGCTCCCATCCAAATGGGACGTTCGTTTTCAGAAAAAGAGAACCATGAATGCTATCACTACACAATTGAACGAAATTCGATCTACTGCCGATTTGGTCCGCGCCGCTCAAGCGGGAGACCGAGCTGCCTTCGGTGAACTATTCGAGCGATTCCAGCCTACGATTCTGGCCATCGCCACTCGACGATTGCGATCTGCTGCCGACGCTCAAGAGCTGACGCAGGATGTCTTCGTCCAGGCGATGCAAAAGATCGATCAACTGCGAACACCTGAGTGCTTCATCGGTTGGTTGCGTCAGATCACCGTTCGCATGGCCATCAACAAGTCTATCCGAAAAGCACCAGCGGTTTCGGTTGAACCTGAAATGTTGGAAGCAACCGTTTCTGACACCGGTTCTCCAGTAGATGCGGTGATGGCTGACGAGCGTAAGGATCAAGTCCGTGCTGGTTTGGATCGCTTGGGCGAAATGGATCGCGACACCCTTGTTGCGTTCTACGTCGAAGGTCAGAGCCTGTTGCAAATGAGCGACCAGTTCGAAGCACCTTTGGGCACGATCAAGCGTCGTCTGCACGTCGCGCGAAAGCGTCTGGCGAAAGAGGTCGACGAATTGGCGGTTGCTTAAAACGAAGGCAACTAGCCCGATGAAAACCAAAGGGCCGCAGTGAAAACTGCGGCCCTTTTTTCGTTTTGAAATGTCCCGCATAACAACGGGAGGTTTATTCTCAAACGGAGAATTAGGACTGATTTTGAATTATGGAGCAAGTGTTTTGGACAAGAAGATATGGACAAGAAGATGTTTTTGTTCTTCGTCTATCCGGTAGGCGACTGATATTTTTTCGTTTTTATTTTCTTGTCCCAATTTTCTTGTCCGATCTTTTTTCCGCAATGATTCTTGAAGCTCAGACCAAGCCTCAAACAATTTGGGATTTCAAAGTTCAGATTTCGAAGTTCGAAGTTCGAAGTTCGAAATTGAAAATTGGAAATTGGAAATTCCTGCCAGACATCAACACCCGAAGGTCGAGGCTCCGCCGGAGACCTACGTAACCTAACGGGTCAAAATTCCCGCCTGAACATTAGTCGCGGTGTTACCAGAATCTTGGTTCGGCGGATTCGGCTGGCCAATGACTGACATATCGAAGGGGGGAATCGCGCCGCCAAACCCTTGCTGTGTCGCGATGATTCGAAGGACACGCTCAAAATAAAGAAACGGAAACGGCGTGTCGGGGCGCTTTTTCCGAACCCATTTGAAACTTGTTTGTACGACTTCGGTCGAAACTTCTCCAGTCCCAATTCTACCGACCAATAATTTGACGAATTGGCGTTCTTCAGTCCGTCGTGTTTTTAGCACCGCATTCAGCTGCCGCTCATATTCTTGCAGACGCGCCGCAGAGAATTGATCGCCCGATTGATCAATCGCCGCATCATTTCCCCGGACCTGAAACGGCGATCCATTCGCCGCTTCGTTCAACTGAGCTTGCGCGGTACTTGCCAAAAATCCGCACAGGCAGGCAACTGATAAACAACGCAGCAACAGACAAGTCTTCAGCCGCGGTATTGGGGGAGATGTTTTGGTCATCTTGGGAATCTTTCCATCGGTGCGCGAAAACAGCTTTGGTGTAAAAACAGTTTTGGACAATCTATTATCCATCAATTACTCATTCTCGATTCCCCCGAACAGAGTAATTTTTACAAAACTTGTTTTCTTGGTTGCTTGGTTTACAACGTGCCGGCCGGTAGGAACCGGCCCTACGCGCTGCTCACTCGGCTCACGCTGGCTTAAAATACAAGCACGTAGCGCCAGCGAGTGAATCCGATCGCCAACGAAGATCAGCGCGCTGGGCTCGCCACATTGACAAGGCACCACTTCCTCAGCCATTACAGATTACCACCGGAGGTCGGGTTACACCGATTGAAATTGTTTTACGGCATTTAGCAGTTTCAACGATGCATCCGCGTTTTTTGAATAAGGCTGGTCCTTCCGACGAAGAATAGTTGTGCAACCTGTGCGGCGTTTGCGTTTTGTCTCGAATCCAACGCATCAACCCCGCATCCCAACGAACTTCGAGGAAACCATGAAACGACGAATTAGCACTTCACTTATCGCGATCACATGCTTCAGCGTGCTCTGCCCGATCACCGCCAACGCTGATAATCCGCTGGATAAGTTAATTCCCCGTGGCACGTTTTTCAAAAAACTGAAAGAGGAGTTCACCGGCGTCAGCGACAAAGTCAAGATACCAACGCCTCGACGCGCGCCCACCCCGGCACCCATCGATGCTCGTCCCGATGATCGCCGACAGGCAACAGCACAACAACCCATTCCCCGGCAAATGCCACAACATCAATCCAGCCAAAGACAACAACCGCGTCGACAGCCGGCGCTTGCAACTCGTCCCCTGCCGCCGATGAACAATCCTAGGCAAGCTCCAACCCGAGATGGTCGGCCTGTTCAGCATCGTGCGGTTCAATCCTCGGGAACCAGCGCTTCGGCCGGTTTCGGTGCTGTCGTGCAAATGGCGAAGAACAACCAGCTGATCGTGACGCGTCTCCACCCCCAAGGCAACGCTATCAAAGCGGGCCTCAAGCCTGGCGATATCGTAAAGGCTGTGGGAAGTGTGAAACTGACATCAGCCGACGAGTATGAGCAGATCACCAACGGTCTCAAGCCGGGCGATCAAATGGAATTCGAATTCGTTCGTCGTGGCCACCCTCAAAAGGCGCTGATCCCCTTCGGAAAGGCACCTGAAGTGCAGGCTGCAACGATCAACAGCGCACCCCCGACCCTAGTCCCAACGGAGGCTTACGTTGATTCGGACCTCGATCTCGAAGGCGTTCCGTCTGTGCTGGATAATTCGATACAGCCTGCGGCGCGAGTCAGTCAGCTACCTGCAACAGCGTCTTCGGTCGTCACGGTTCCAAGAGCAACTGAAAAACGTCTCCAACGCACCATCGAGTCCCAGCGGGCGAAGATGGAACGGATGGAGCAAGAGCTGGAAATGCTACGCAAGACCAACGCTCCTGCGATCCGGCCAACGGAAAACAATTGGGCGCTGCCTGAACTAAGTTCGCCGAATTAAGTTTTTAAGTCGCACCGGCGATTCTCCACCGGAGTGTAAGCTCTACGCTGGTTAGCGTCTTGTGGCTCGCTAATGATTGGATAAGCAAGTCTCGTTTGCCCCGCATCGCAGTTAACACCTTTTGGTAGTGCTCGGTTGGCCTATAATGATGGCCTCTTAGAAAACGGTCGCTTGAAAACCGACCGATACAACCGCCGCACCACCGAAAGCTGCTTGATGTCTATCACCTTTTCCACGATCCCCGAAGCCGTTGAAGCCATTAAACGGGGAGAAGTGATCATCGTCATCGACGATGAGGACCGCGAAAACGAAGGCGACTTCATCTGCGCCGCCGAACTGGCAACTGCGGAATCCATCAATCTTGTAATGAGCGGTCGCGGAGACTTCTGCTGCCCGATTCTTCCGGATGCTGCGGCGCGGTTGAAACTGCATCCGATCTCCGAAGACAATAACTCGACCAATCAAACCGCCTTTTTGACGCCACTGGATCATTTGAACGCTCGTACCGGCATCACCGCCGACGAAAGGGCGCAGTGCGTCCGGGCTATCGCCAACCCTGAAACCGGACCAGACGATTTCCAACGTCCCGGTCACGTCCACATGCTGATGGCCAAAGCCGGAGGCGTTCTCCGCCGCGCTGGCCACACCGAAGCCGCCGTCGATCTGGCAAGGATGGCCGGACTGGCTCCGGCGGGAGTGCTGTGTGAGATTCTCAACGACGACGGCAACCGAGCCACACGCGATGATCTCTGGAAGATTGCTCAGGAAAAGAATCTTAAATTTATCACCATCGAAGACCTGATCGCCCACCGGCGCGTGTCGGAAAAATTGGTTTCGCGAGTTGCCGAATCGGACTTGCCCACCAAATACGGCAACTTTCGCATCTATGCCTACTCAGTTCAATTCGAGGCACAAGAACCGATTGCGATTGTGATGGGAGATCCGGCCAACCACGGAGGCGCACCTCCGCTTGTCCGTATGCACAGCAGTTGCTTCACCGGTGACCTGATCAATTCGTTGCGTTGCGATTGCGGAGATCAGCTACACATCGCGTTGGAGACCATCGCCGAACAAGGTTACGGTGTGCTGGTCTACCTTCCCCAAGAAGGACGAGGCATCGGGCTGGCGGAGAAGATCAAAGCCTATGGACTTCAAGATCAAGGCATGGATACCGTCGAAGCCAATATTGCGTTGGGGCACAAAGCCG
>CALDEW010000558.1 GCA_937942355.1 uncultured Pirellulaceae bacterium
GCGTTCGGGGTGCGGCATCAGACCAAAAATGCGGCCCGTGTCATCACAAACCCCCGCAACGTTCTCCTTGGAACCGTTGGGGTTAGCCGGGAATTCCAAATCGGCTCCATTACTGCCGTCGGCGCGGCAATAGGTCAACGCTAATTGATGGTTTGACTTAAGCCCGTCCATCACCGCCGCATCACGAGTCACAAATTGGCCTTCGGCGTGAGCGATAGGCAAATACATCTGATCTACGTCTTTGAGGAAAACGCATTTCTGATCATCTGTTTTCAAATTAACCCAGCAATCAATGAAGCGCCCATGATTGTTCCACGTCAGCGTCGCCGGCAACCCAGATTCATCGCGCGGCAACAAAAACCCGGTCTTGATCAAGATTTGAAAACCATTGCAGATGCCCAGAACCAACTTGCCCGCATCATGAAATTCACCAATTGCATTGGCCAGCGTCGATTGCATCTGTGACGCCAACACACGTCCGGCAGCGATATCATCGCCGTAACTAAATCCGCCAGGCAAACAAAGAATCTGGTATTCGGCCAGCACCGACGGATTCTCCATCAACTGATTGATGTGAATGTAGTCGGCCGTTGCACCGGCTTTTTCAAAGGCATAACCGGTCTCTTGGTCGCAGTTGGTGCCCGGAGCGCGGAGAATGATTGCTTTAGGTTGAGCCATTTTTTTTGTCAAGTTAAGGGAGGTGATTACCTCCTGTTTGCAGTTTGTAAAACTCTCTATGGTGAGGGTCCTATAACAAGATCCTCTGCGCGAATACCGCGACGCTAACTCCAGTTCAGTGGCGACTGCCACGCCTCTTTCAGCTCGCCGATGGGAGTGTCGATCAGCAGTTCGTCTTCGGTCGTAATCGTCAGCTTCATAGAATCGGTCACACTTCCAATGGCGAACAACGTCACCTCCGCCATCGCCGCTTCAAACGCCGCTTGGTTGGCAGGTTCCACTTCGACGATGAAACGTGTGTTGGATTCTGAGAACAGTAAAGTTAAATCCAGCAATTCCACATCCACGTCACCAGCTACTTCCATGGCTGTGACGTCAATTTCTGCCCCCAACCCACCGGCGAACGCCATCTCGGCAACCGCGGTCGCGAAACCACCTTCGCTGAGATCATGACAGCTGCGAACCAGCCCCGATGAAATCGCATCGTGCAGTTTTGCAAATGTTAACTTCGCAATATCCGTGTTGACCGTTGGCACTTTGCCACCAGAACCGCCAGTGACCAAATTCCAATGCGAACCACCCAAGTGGTCGCCCGTGATGCCGACCTGGTAAAGCAAATTCCCAGCTTTCTTCAAATCCATGGTCACGCAATTGGCAACGTCGGGAACCTGCCCCATCGCGCTGATCAATAAGGTTGCGGGGATGGAGATCGTCTGGCGTTTGTCATCGGCATCGGTGTAACTGAATTCATTGTGTAGGCTGTCTTTGCCGCTGATGAACGGCGTCTGCATCGCGATCGAAACATCTTGGCATGCAATCGCAGCGCGAACCAGCGAACCCAAAGTCTCGGGCCGATCGGTGTAGCCCCAGCAGAAATTATCCAACACCGCAATCATCGAAGGATCGGCTCCGACCGCGACGCAGTTTCGTAGCGCTTCGTCGATGGCACTGGCGGCCATGTGGTAGGTATCAAGTTCTCCATAGTGCGGATTCATACCGCAGGAAATCGCCAACCCGCGCCGTGAATCCAGCACCGGCCTCACCACCGCAGCGTCCCCAGGTCCATCGTTTTGAACACCAACCAACGGTTTAATGACGCTGCCACCTTGGACTTCGTGATCGTACTGGCGAATGATCCAGTGCTTGGACGCTACGTTTAATGACCCGAGTATCTGTTTCAAACCCGCTTCAAAATCAGTGCTGCCGCTTGCGGTGTAAACCGCTTCTTCAGCTGGTGCGTAGTGCGCTTGTCGTACGATTGGCGGACGGCCATCGTGCAAGAAAGCCATCGACATTTCGCAAACGGTCTCATCGCCATACTTCAGCGTCAGGTTTTTCGTCGGCGTAAATTTGCCCAAGACCGTTGCTTCGACCGATTCATCAGAACAAAGTTTCTCAAACGCTTCCCAGTTCTCTTCTGGGACCGAAAACACCATGCGCTCTTGAGCTTCGGAGATCCAAATTTCAGTGTAAGACAAACCCTCGTACTTCAGCGGCACCCGGTCCAGCCAAACCTCGGCGCCCAACTCTTCGCCCATTTCCCCCACAGCGCTGGAATAACCACCGGCACCACAATCGGTAACGGCCGAGTAAAGATTCAGATCGCGCGCTTTGAGCATTACGTCCATCAGCATTTTTTCAGTGATCGCGTTGCCGATTTGGACCGCACCACCGGAGGTAATATCGCTCGATTCAGTCAACTCCGCGGAACTGAACGTCGCGCCGTGAATTCCATCGCGACCGGTCTTGCCCCCAATGGAAACAATCAGATCGTTTGGCTTTGCTTCTTTGAATGATTTATCCTTGGGGAGAATTCCAACGTTGCCGCAGAACACTAAAGGATTACCCACATAGCGCGGATCAAAATAAACGGCTCCGTTGACCGTTGGGATGCCCATTCGATTGCCGTAATCACGCACTCCGGCAACAACGCCCTTCATGATCTGACGAGGATGCATCACGCCCGGCGGAAGTTCATCAAACGGAGTCTCCGGCGGTGCAAAACAAAACACGTCCGTATTGCAAATGGGTTTGGCCCCCATGCCCGTGCCCAGCGTATCGCGGATCACCCCACCGATTCCTGTGTTGGCTCCACCATAGGGCTCAAGCGCCGAAGGCCGATTGTGTGTTTCGACTTTGAACGCAACATTGTTCTCTTCATCAAATCTTACGATGCCTGCGTTGTCCTTGAACACACTGACACACCAATCGTCATCGCCCAAGTCGGCACGGATCTGCATCGTGGCCGCAAAGATGGTTTCCTTGAGCATCGATTCATATTCGATGGTGCCATTTTCGTCGGTGTATGAGATCCGGCCGGCCAATGTTTTATGGCTACAGTGTTCGGACCAGGTCTGAGCCACCGTTTCAAGTTCAATATCCGTCGCGTCGCGATCAAGGGATTTGAAATGAGCTTGAATGGTCTGCATCTCAACCAAAGACAGCGAAAGTTGCCACTGCTGACTAATTTCGACCAAC
>CALDEW010000559.1 GCA_937942355.1 uncultured Pirellulaceae bacterium
ATGGCATTGTAAACCTGTTTGGCAAGCACGAATCCAGGCATGACGTAAGGCAAAACCAAACAGTCTGGGTATAGTTCAGAAACAATCGCCTCGCCACGCGGATTGTTGGTCAACGTCACAACCGCGTCGGCATGCGTGTGGTCGACAACTTTGTACGGAATGAGTGCGTGAAGAATGGCTTCTACCGAAGGGTTGGGGGCCGATTGATCCAGCAGCAGTGCACGCAACTGATTGGCCATGTCGTCATCGCTGAGCGTATCGCGCTGAGCCAACATTTTTGTTTCGTTCAGCCGCAGCGGCGAGAAGCCCGGTTTCTCGATCGTCTTTAAATCCCACCCGCTGCCTTTGACGAACAATACGTCAACATCTCGTCCAAAGAAATCCTTGACGATGGATTTGACCGACGTATTACCACCGCCGTGCATGACGAGATCCTCTTCAGCGCCAAGCAATCGCGATGTGTAAACACGCACCGCCAAATCGTCTGGTAACTGGTCCGCGTGCTGTGAGTCGAATTGGCTTTTCATGGTGTTGTTTTATTTCTACTGAACTAACGATGTCGTAGCCGACGGGATGGAATCTGCTTCAAAGAGAAAACTTGGTATTTCATTGGGTAGTCGAAACTGACCGGTCAGAATATGTTAGCGGCTCACTTTTCCTTCAACCTGCGGCTGACCCAACAACATCAAATGACTTTTGAGAACATCCTCATCAGTACGATCACTGTTTTCCTCGTGGTCGGGCTTGGTTGGTTTTGCCACAGCATCAAAATCATCGACGAAGCGGCCGAAAAAAGCTTGATGACGGTGGCGATCAACGTCCTTTTCCCTTGCTTTATCCTCTCCAAGATACTCGGCAACGATCTTCTCCGACAGTCGACCATCGTCACCGCAGCGATGTCGGTGGGGCTGCTATTAATCGTCATCGCATTCGGAGTTTGCTATTTTGCGGGACGTTTGATCGGGCTCGAGAAAGAAAATGGGCTCAACACGTTCACGGTCGGGGCGGCGCTGCAGAACTACGGTTTTATTCCGATCCCACTGGTGGAACGAATTTTCTCCGGCGAACGAGGAGATCAAATCCTCGGTGTCCTGTTTGTCCACAATCTTGGGTTGGAAATCGCGCTGTGGACCCTGGGAATTGTTCTCATCAGCGGATCATCGGCGGGGGCGTGGAAGAAACTTATCAATGGTCCGTCGGTCGCGTTGGCGATTGGATTGTTTTTCAACTTTACGCAGCTCTACACGGAGATCCCCTCGGTGCTGATGAGCGTGATTTCCATGCTGGCCCCCTGCGCCGTTCCGATCAGTTTGATTCTGGTGGGTGCGACTCTTGGGAACGTGATTCAAAAATCACCGTGGCAAAGCAATGTGCGTGTTATCAGCGCCACGATGGTACTGCGGTTTTTGGTGCTGCCTTTGTTGTATGGTGGGACTGCCTACCTGATTTGGTTTTCTGATGAGCTGCGAATCGTTCTGCTGATTCAGGCATCGATGCCGTGTGCGATCTTCCCGATCGTGTTGGCGCGGCATTACAAAGGCCACCCGGCGATCGCCGTTCAGACGGCGATTTCGACCTCGGCCGCCTGCCTAGTACTGACGCCGCTGTTGTTGACGTTCTGGTTTTGGCTGGTCAAAACGTCCGTGTGATGGTTGGCGGTTTGCCTCTGCAGCGATTGGACCAACAGTGGAGCTTCTCCAACTGTTGTCTTTCGGTCCCCGAAAGAACACTCACGCGCTATTGCGCGCCATAGCGCGCGACGTGCACTTTCGGAGACCGAAAGGCTACTTTGGTTTCTTTTGCCGGAGGAAACCTTAGCACGCAGGTTGAACTTGTTGATCACGTTCTGATTCTGGTTGGTCAAAACGTCCGTGTAATCTTGGCGTCAACGATGGACTGGGGCTCGTGGGATAAAGTAAGATACGAATTTCCTTCTTCCCCTAACGAATTACGATAAGCGATGACCAAAGCCCGCGCGATGAACAAAGAACGCTTGCTGGAACGATTTTTACAGTACGTCAAAATTGATTCGACCGCTGATGACCAAAGCCAATCTGTACCCAGCACACCGGGGCAATTGGAGATCGGTCGACTTCTGGTTCGGCAGATGCAGGAGATGGGGATCACCGATGCGTCTCAAGATGAGTTCGGAATCGTCATGGGAACCGTTCCCGGCAACTGCGATGCACCGGTCGTCGCATTCAACTCCCACGTCGACACGTCCCCGGATGCCTCCGGTAAAAACGTCAAACCCAACGTCATCGAGAACTTCGACGGAAACGATGTCGTGCTCTCAGCTGACACCACAAAAGTGATCACGACGTCGGCTTGCCCAGAACTAACGGAGGCCAAAGGCAAGACCATCATCACCACCGATGGTACGACGCTGCTTGGTGGCGATGATAAAGCGGGCGTCGCAATCATTATGGAACTGGCCAATTATTTGCTGGAGAATCCGGATATTGATCATGGCCCGGTGCGCATCATGTTTACCTGTGACGAAGAGATCGGTCGTGGCGTTGATCACGTCGACGTCAAGGGAGTTGATGCCACCGTTTGCTACAACTTCGACAGCGGTGGGCGGAATTTGATCGACACCGAAACCTTTTCTGCGGACCTTGGTTTAATTACCTGTACCGGAATAAATATTCACCCTTCTATCGGAAAAGATCGGATGGTGAATGCGATTCGGGCGGCAGGACACTTTGTTGATTCATTACCGAAGGACGTTTCGCCAGAACGAACCGAAGATCGAGAAGGGTTTTTGCACCCCTATTCAATCGTTGGTGACGTGTCATCGGTGGCGCTGAAAATCTTACTGCGGGATTTTGATTCCGAGAAATTGCGCGACTACGAGAATCTGCTTCGTCAGACGGCTGAGCAAACCGAATCGGCAGTTGCTGGTTGCAAAGTGGATGTCGAGGTTAAGAAGCAATATCGAAACATGGGTGACGGATTGGTGGCTGAACCACGAGCCGTCGGGATCGCCGCCAAAGCCCATCAGCAACTTGGCCGAGAAGCCAAATTGACGATCGTACGAGGCGGTACCGATGGTTCTCGATTGACGGAGCTTGGATTGCCGACTCCGAATCTGTCATCGGGGCAACATAATATTCATTCCGTGTTGGAATGGGCTTGCTTAGACGAGATGGTCGAAGCGTGCGAAGTCGGTGTCGAGATCGTGAAACTTTGGGGCAAAGAAGAAAAAATAATATCATGAAGAATACGATTTTCGCAATCGCTTTGTCGCTGGTTTTCACATCCGTGATTACCGCCAACGCCCAAGATGGATCCAGTGAAATTGCAGCCGTGAAAGGAAGCGTGATGGAAGGAACACTAAAATCAATTCATGGAGAAGACGTCGACTTATCCAATTACAATGGCAACGTGGTCATCGTTGTGAATGTTGCTAGTGAATGTGGATTCACCAAACAGTACGCCGCGCTAGAGCAGTTGTTTCAGGCTCACAAGGACGAAGGTCTTGTTGTCTTGGGAATGCCTTGCAATCAGTTTGGCAAACAAGAACCGGGTTCTGGTGAGGAGATCGTCAAATTTTGTTCGGAAAAATTTAGTGTTACGTTCGATCTGTTCGAAAAGTCAGACGTCAAGGGCGAACATCAAAATGCACTTTACGCCTCGATGTGCGCTTTGGATCTGAAGCCCAAGGGCGCAGGCGATGTGAAGTGGAACTTTGAAAAATTCGTCATCGGCAAAAATGGAGTTCCCGTCGCTCGATTTGCGTCCAGGGTCGCCCCTGATGATGAAGCGTTTCTCAAAGTCGTAAAAGAAGAGCTGGCGAAGTAATTTAGCCCGTTTCCGCTAAAGCGGCACGATCATCTTGTCCTTGGCGACTTCAACGTTGCCAAAGATGCCTGAGACGGTATCCAAATCCAGCGGTTGTTCAGACTCGTTCAGCGGGTTGATATGCACCAAGATCAGTCGCCCCACCCCTGCCGCTGCGGCGACTTTTGCGACCGGTGTCAAACAGCTGTGCCCGGTCAGTTCAGCCTTTTCTTCCCAACCGTCGGGAAAGTAACACTCGTGCACCAACACGTCGACGTTCTTGATTGCCGGGATGTAATCGGCGTTCTCTTTGGCTGTCGTGTCGGTGATGTAGGCTAATGATCCGTTTTCGTGAGTCACAACAAATCCGTTGCTGCCACCGGGATGTTCAAGCGGGAGAGATTTGATCTCCAAACCGTTCACCGAAACGCTTGGCTTGATCGGAACAATTTCATAGTTGGGTTTCACTGGAAACAGAGCTTGCGAGTGCAAGTGATCGCGGATCGCTGAAATTTTATCTTCGGCGACATGAACCGTCACACGTGATAAGTCCTTTTCGAACAAAACGTCATAGAGGAACGTCAGTCCAATCGAATGGTCAAGATGAACATGTGATAGGAAAATATCCAGCGTGTCAGTTTCGATCAGATCCCGCGCTCGAAACATGCCTGTGCCCGCATCGAAGATGACCCCTTTCTCGGGAATCATCATGCACGCAGTGTGGCGCGATTCGTTGGGGTGATAACCGGTTGTGCCGAGAAAATGAAAGTTCACGAGAATGCGGTGTGTGAAGGAGTGAGCGTTTGTTGGAAGCGTTAATTCTACATCAAAAAGTTTCTCTGTAGTGGGCGAGGCCACGAGTCCGGCCCCTCCTTTACCCTTTAATTCGGCCTTTGGTGCATCGTTCAATGCAGCCGCAGGATTCGTGGCCTCATCTACTACTAAGGTTGTTCAGAAAATTTAATGGCGAGTTCGTAGAACGCGGGTAGGTCGGTTGTAGGGCCGGTTCCTACCGGCCAAGCCCCAACTTTACCCCAAAAGGCCGGTGGGAACCGGCCCTACGCACTTTGGTGCATCGTTTAATGCAGCTGCAGGATTCGTGGCCTCATCCACTACGCCAAGTTTAAGACGTAACACAGCAATAGTTGGAGCATTGCACGAAGCTATTTTCTGTTAAACAGATTACCAATGCCTTGGATCAGCTGCTCTTCCACGTTGTTGGCCGGGTTTGCTGGCGTCGCTGAACCGGACGAACCGGCACCGGGAATTTTTAGCACTTCCCCTAAACGATTTTGAGCGGCGTTGCCAAATTGCTGCTTCAGAGCATCGCCCAGATTCTGTTGCAGTTGGCCGCCGATTTGTTCTTGCAGTTTGTCCTGAATCTGAGACTGAAACTTATTTTGTAGCTTGCCGACTTCTCCGCCGATTTTCTCATTCAGCTGATTTTGGTACTCGTTCAGCTTCGGAGCCAGTTTGTCTTGAACGGCTTTGTTGATGGCGCTGCTGGCGGCCTTTTGAGCCATTTGGCGAGAGAAGTTTTGAATCGCGCTACGGTCGAGCACAGGTCTCGAAACGGTGCCTGTAATCGGAATCGAAATTGACTGGCCCTGCAAGCCTGATAGATATTCATTGCCACCCAACCAATCGTCTGAGATCGGAATTTCAGCCACCATGTCAACGGTTTGATCGAGGCCGACACTGCCTTTGGTGCGGACGAGGATATCATCGTGGCTGAATTTGATGCCGTCGTGATAGACGCGACCGTTCCTGACGTTGACCGGTACTGATTGCTCCGACATTTTTAGCCAAGTGTTGTAATTGCGATCGTTAACCTTGTCGGGACGCAGCAGCGTTTGCAATTGCTTCGCCGATCCAATCAATTGTTCCGCAATGGGGCCGGCACCAACGACGACATTGTGAAGCGTTATAACCGCGTTGGCTTCCATCTGCATCGGATCCATCAAAGGAACTTTAATGCCTTCGGAGTCGATCGAGAATTGACCTTGCGCCGAAGTCGCATCGGCAGCCAGAGGATTAATGTACTTCAGCATCGTCCGCGCCGTTTCGGGCGTCAGTTCAACGTTGTCCAAGATTCTTTTCTTGTCGATATAGAGCACCGGTTGGTCCGATCGCAGGTCGATCTGAGGCGACAGTTGAACCTTTCCACCGGCAAACGCGATCTCTCCTGTTTGCACTGCCGCGATCCCTTGATC